>CAZOIG010000542.1:0-1769 GCA_964579235.1 uncultured Gammaproteobacteria bacterium | reverse complement strand
TAGATGAAGTCAGCGATCACCTCACCAAATATCAACTACCGGGTAGCCCAGTAGTGAACGATGAGGGCGAGTTAGTTGGCTATGTGTCTGAATTTGACTGCCTCAAACAGCTGATGCAAAGCAGTTACTACCATGTGTCGGCGTCTAAGGTTGAAGATGTGATGAGCACCAACACCATCACCAGCCGAGCGGCCACTAGCCTGATCGATTTGGCCACCGAGATCATGAATGCAAAGGTTAATGTGATGCCATTGCTTGATGACGATGGTGAATTTGTTGGTTTAGTGACTCGTGGCGATGTCATGCGTGCCTTGGTCAGCGCCTTGAGCGAGAAACAAACCGTTGTTTAGAATCTAACGATTAAATCTTTAAGCTTAATAAGGTCCGACCTACCCCAATTTTAGTCAAAACTGCCCCGCTGCTAGCGTTCTACATTCGCCTGATGGCGTTGTCGTCTTCATGGCTCCATAACCCAGCAGCCTCTCAAATAAGCCCTCGTAGCTCAGTTGAATAGAGCGCACCCCTCCTAAGGGTGATGTCGCAGGTTTGAGTCCTGCCGAGGGCGCCATTCTTGTTTAGATTATCTCTTTAAGCTATTGATAACTAAAAAGAAGCTACTCATCAACAGCTGGCTCTGTATCGTTCGTTATTGCTTCTTCCGAGGTGCTTTCATCTACATTGTGCTGATCAAACGGCGCTAGTGTGCTCATTGCCAAATCGGCAAAATAGTCATCTTCTTGCAGGTGATTATCGTGAAAACGCAGAATATCGGTGAAAATTTGAATACGTGTCACATAATCCACCGCTTGGTAGCCCTGACTAAACGAGGTGCCGTATAGGTTTGGTAGCACAGCTGCGATGTTTGACCAAATTCTAGGGTCTTTGCCCTGATCGCGAACCTTGCGGTACGCCGCCAAGATGTGTTTCAGACCTGCATTGTATGACCCCAGCACAAACCACATGCGTTCTGGTTGTTGAATCGAGTCAGGTAAACGCCCGTCTAAGTATTTGAGGTAGCGAGCGGCCCCGTCAATACTCTGATCCAAGTCCATGCGGTCGTCTACACCCATGTATTCTGCGGTTTCCTGAGTTAATTGCATGATCCCGCGCACGCCGGTTGGCGATACCGCATCGTTAGACCAGCGAGACTCCTGATAGGCCAATGCCGCCAACAGTTGCCAATCTATGCCGCCTTTGCGGGCCGCTTTTTTAAACGCGTATTCGAATTCGGGCAATACCGTTTCTATCTTTCGGTGGATTGCCAGTGCATCAAAGCGGCTTAATCGGCTGCGACGCGCAAAGTAGCGATCCGCGAGCTCTCGCGGTAGCTTGGCTTCGAGCGAAGCTTGCAGATACTCATTCAACGCATTCAGCAGGGTTTTATCGCTGCGTTTGGGTAAAGCCCAGACTAATTGCACAGATTCTGGCAGCAGAAAGCTGCGATTGAGCTCTGGTAGATAGTGTTTAGCCGACAGCGCACGATAATTGGTGGTCAGTGCATAACGCTCATTGCCAGACGCCACGGCGCTTAATAGCTCATATTCAGAGCGGTGGTCGTCGATAAGGTTCAAGTCTTGCAGCTGCTCAAGCTCAAAATAGCGTGATGAGGCTTTAACACCAGCTTCAGCGAGTTCTTCTACAGAGTTGGGTTTGGGCGTACCGCGCAGATAAACCACGGTTGTGCGCGCATCAAACCAAGCTATGGTCGGTTCACTGACCCGATGTACAAATGGAGTCTCGATGATGCCGCCCACCGCAACATCGCCCTG
>CAZOIG010000541.1:0-5894 GCA_964579235.1 uncultured Gammaproteobacteria bacterium | reverse complement strand
TTGGCCAAAGTCGTGTAAAAAAGTTAATGAGCTTATCGCGTCCACAGCTGAACGGTTCTGGATCGTAAACCTTTGGGTGAGAATTTCTCCGGGGACGACCACATCCTCCACATAGTCCATCTCGAGCAACAGGCCAGAAATAGTAAAATCAGAACTGACTTCCTTAGAATTGGTTTGAACAGCGTCTATTTCAGCAGTTAAAGGCGATGTTTTAAGCTCCCCAGCACTTACTTGGGCAGACTGTGGCACATCTAACAGCACCTTAAAGGCGCACGAATCATCACTGGACAAGGTACCGCCAGCAAATGTGAATCCGTTTGTTGATTGATCAAGAGTTACAGTGGAGCCCACGCCGCAAACATCATTTAGCGGTAAATTACTCGCGATTAGTCCATTTAAAGCTGCTTGGGTGTCGACTGAGAAACCGATATCTGTGAAGGTACCCGAGTCGATAGAACTTGCGCTGATAGTGTATTCAACTTCTTGCGTCTCGCCAGGCAACCATACACTGGAAGCCAGCGATTGAGTCAACTCTGGACCCGCAATAATCTCGAGGTCTGCCGAAACATTTCCGACTGAGCTTTCTGTGTTACCAGCGATGGTCGCGGAGATACGAGTCAGGTTTGTATGTACGGTTCCACTGCTTGCAGTCTCATCAATAATTGGAGTGACAGCCAAGGTGCACGGCTGAGCTGCGGTCGCTGCGAGCGATACTCCTGTAACCAGAACGGTTGCTGGATCGCTTGCACCATTAATAGATGAACGATTGACTCTAGGGGATAAATCCAACATCAAGCCTGCACCACAATCCCCCTCTTTAACTTCAGCACCAACGAAATCCTCTATTTCAAAAGGAAAGCTTATTTCGATTGATACGTCCGTTAAATCTATGGATGCATTGGGATTAGTGAGTGTCACCTCTAGACTTGTTTCCGAGGTGGTTCGGGACTGCGACCCCTGAGAGTACTCGAAGCTGACCACCGCTGGATCATATGCCATCGTTACCACAGGCAAGGAATCAACAAATAGGCTGGAAGTTATGGGTAAAACTGAAAATGAATCCCCACCAACAAAACCCATGCCCCCGTTTATAGTCACCGGGTATTCACCCTGCGGCGTTGAAGTAGGCAACCTAAGCCCAACCGAAATTTTACAGCTTTGTGCTGGTGAGAGAACAACGGACCCGATACTTAAAACCCCAGTACCCAAACCACTCGCTGAACCACATTGATTAGTATCAACGCTTTCAACAATTGCACCAGAAATCACCGACCCAAAGTCAGTTGAAAAGCCAAAATCACTAACAACTTCGGTTCTGTTCAAGTTGGTTAAGGAATACTCTAGGTTGGCTAGGCCACCGGGGGCGACTGGGTCATTGGTAAAGGTTTGAACAAAACCAAAGTCTTGTTCACGCACAGTAAGTGTCGCACTGGCCTTACCAATGGGCTGAGTAACAAATCCAACATTACTTTCAACATTTGTGCTTGTTAGGTAAGTGCCCGCTTGTTTCGCCTCAATATCGAAACTAACCGAACAAGTAGACCCCGCCCCAAGAAGCAGGAAAGTAAAGTTAAAGAAAGAGTACGATATATCGCGTCCACCCTCTGGGGCCGAAAGAGTCGGAGAGAAATTGGGCTGGCACGCATTCACAACGTTCGCGGGTGTCGCAACCACCAAGCCAAAAGGCAACTTTTCTTTAAGGTCTAGGAAGTAAACTGTGTTGGTGTTCGCTGAATTGTCGAAGGTAAAGGTCATCCTACTGCGCTCGCCGACCGATATTAATGAAGGCGAAAAGGCCTTACTAACCGCTACAGCGTCACTAGTGACGGTCAACGCCGTAGAGCTTAAAAACGCAGTGCTGGTGCCTTGATCAGACTGTAAATCTGCTTCGGGTACAGAATAGCTTCCCGCTGTAGCTGAAGTAACACCAACTTGTATGACGCAAGATTGCGCGGCCGATAGTTCGAACCCGCTGAAGGTAATCGTGCCAGAACCGGCCGTTCCGACGATGCTGCCGGAATCGCCGCTTAACGTGCCGCAGGTCGTATTCGCCGAACTTAAGTCACTCGCAAGAACCAAATTGCTTGGCAGGGTCTCTACAAATGACAATTCTCTAACTGGCGAAGACGCATTTGGGTTTACCAAGGTATAGATCAAGTCAACTGTCATATCTATACCAACTGAAGCTTGCTCGTAACGCTTACTCAAGGTTGGCGGGTTCAACGCCAATGTTGCGGGTGTAACGGTGAGTTGACTCGTACTTGAACCTGTTTCACCTAAACTCGAAACTAGAGCGCTGGACTCACTTTGAAGCGTTCCAACAGTTGAGCTTGTTACAGAAACAGAAACCGTACAGTCTGAATTAGCCGCCAGACTTACGCCACTCACTGTAATTTGTGAACCAGAGTCTGGCGCAGTGACGGTTCCGCTACCACAGGTATTGGTTACTTGGGCGGCTGGGGCAATAGTGATTGCATTGGCAGGCACGGTGTTTGCAAAGTTTTCTGTAAAACCGATGCCAGTTGCTGCTGTATCTGATTGATTGCGTAGAGTGTAAGTTAAAGTGCTGACGTCATTTGCTTGGATCTCAGAGGGCAAAAATACTTTAGAAAATGTTGGTCGGCAGGAATTCGTTGTACCATCTTGGGTAAACGTCGCAGTCTGCGCAATAGTCTGCTCACCCGTATTGGCTAGTGTAGCGCCAGCCTCGACTAGCAAAATACTGGTGTCGTTGAGACTTAAGCTACCGCAATTAATATTGAGCTCAGAGCCAGATCTAACCGACACGCTGGATGTGCCATTCACGGTAATTCCCGCATGCGCAGCCACGTTAATGGCCAGTCCAGCAGCAACTAGAAAAAAACTGCTTACTTCATTCGCAAAACTAAATTTGCTAGTTTGCTTCTCACTCATATTTGCCCACGACGTTAATGAACGTTGTTATTAATAATCACACTCCAATGAGAGCTAATTGATTCTTATTGTTGTAATAGCGAATCGAGCTTCTGAGAGAGATCTTCGATAGTTTTTTGCTGGTCTTGCACAACCTTGGTCAATACCGCAACGATGTCCATGGGTCGTAAGCTGTTACGCTGCTCAGTCGCAACTAAATCTGGGACATCTTCGGCGATAAAGCCAATTGATTGTGCTTCAGGAGAATGTTTGTATTGAAAGGTCACGGGTTTAAGTTCATTAAAGGCATGCATTGCTTCTGCCGTATTTAAGTCTCTGATATCGTTTTTAATACTGCGACTACTGCCCAACTCCAAATTACCACTAATGATTGCGTTCCCCACAACATGCAGCGCCTCGGAGGGTTTATTAGTGTTAATTCCGACTTGACCAGTTTGATCGCCAGACTCTAGGAACAGCGTGTTACTTGGTGTCGCTGGTCGTATACGAAACGGTAGCTTAGAGCCATTGGTCACATCACGAACAAAAAAGTTTGTCTCGTTACCTGCCAAATCCCAAACCTGAGTACCCCAACCACCAGAACCATCTTGATTAAGTCTAAGGGTTGGCGAATCTCCAAACGCAGCTTCAATAGATACCGCTGGCGTGGCTGTGCCAATACCCAAACGACCTAGACTTGAAACAAACAGCGAATTAGTTGGTGCACCTGCATCAATGACAAAGACTTTTCTACCTGCTGTAGCGTCTTCGATAGCAAAGAAATTACCACCGCCGTTGTTACTATCGTTCGCCACTAAGCGCCAGTCATTGTTGGGGAACGAGGCACTATTGGAGCTATCGTCGAACAAGAGGCGCAAGTTGTTTTCTCTAAGAATCAAGGTATCAAAACCAAAACTTGTACCCTCTGCACAATCTACCCCGATACATGCTGATCCATCAATAATCACGTCATCCAGCTGTACGATATCAGCATGAGCACTCGGAACGAGCTGTTCCAAAACGAAATGAACCAGGTCTTTAAAGAGAGTATCGCGCTGTGTTGCGCCCACCTCTTCACTCTCAACAGGCACGACAAATTTACCACCATCAATAACAATAATGCCGGTTGACTTGGAAACCGTTGGCTTAATCACATCGGCTCGATTGCGCGAATTGGCACCAGATGCTAAATCAGACAGGGTAACTTGGTATCGATACAGACCATCTTCACTGTCATCCGCTGGTACCCACGCGAAGTTGGCTTCGCTGGTAACCTCAGAGACCACGATTTCGCCTTCTGGGCTAACCACGGTAATCGTCATAGATTCAACTGCTGCGTTATCTGTAGAAAATACAACAGCTTGAGTCGAGACAGTTACTTCTAGATCGAATGCGAAGACGTTGCTTGAAGTGATCGCTAACGCAAGGAATACAAAAGAAGAATAAATCGCCTTTGAGAGAGAAAGGTTTTGCATGGTTACACTCAGAATTAGTTGGGTATTAAGGATCGGACCGAGTTTCGTAAAAATCGGGGGGCTGTTATCTGTGTTTTTTGGAGAAATCATTTTCTTACATTTGCCCAGTGGCGTTCGATATTACTGTTAGAACGAGCACGTGTAAAGCTAATAGCGAGAGCGCATTTAGAATGGATTGTCTGGATTCCAAAACCCCACTTTTTCGCTAACACTGTACTTTTTATATCCGATGCCGAGAGCTCAAAACTACGCTAATATCGGCAACTAAAACCACTGAACTAGACAATACAAACCCAAAAATGATTCTTCGGAGCCTCACAAAACACGTAAAAGAGCAAAACTGGTTTGCCGTCGTATTAGACTTTCTGATTGTTGTAATTGGGATATTCGTCGGTTTCCAAGTAACCGAGTGGAACACCGAGCGTAGCAATAGGCTAGAAGAGGCGCTAATTCTTGATCGACTTATTTCCGAATACCAAGAGAATCTGGTTCTACTGGATGACAGCAGTGAGCATTCAACAAGAACAGCGAAAGCCACGTTGCATATACTGAGTCTAATTGCGCCTGAGCCAGACCCAAGCATTAACGATAAAAGCATATCGGCAGCACTCGACGATATGCTGAGCAACCCCAAATTTTATCCAACGCTGGGTCACACGGACTCGCTGATCGCCTCCGGTGACATTCGACTTATTCGATCCTCGAAGATTCAAAGCTTATTGTCGCAATGGAAAATCGGTGTACAAAGGCTGGTAGAGTGGCAAGAAATCGAGCGGATGCATGGTGAAGAACTGATTTTAGGTGTCACTCTCGATTACCTCGCTTGGCCAAGTATAGACTTTATTGCTCAGGAGAACGGGCCGCAGAAAAGTAAGCTAACGAGCGACTACCAAGGCTTATTTTCATCGAAGCGCTTCGAGGGCTTGCTCACCAATCGATACTACAACCAAACGGCATCTGTCGAGCGTATCGAACAACTCAAGCATGAAACCAACACCTTGATCGATTTACTAAGATTAAGGCGGCAGGAGCTCAACTAATGCTACTTCGCTCGATAACAAAGCATATACAACAACAAAACTGGCCTGCGGTTTTGCTCGACCTGTTTGTCGTCATACTCGGCGTGTTCATAGGTATACAAGTTTCCAACTGGAATGCAGAAAGGGCGGAGCGTGACCTTGAGGCAGTATACATTGAGCGACTGCACCATGAAGTTGTGAACCTAGAAAATGTGCGCCAACCAAATATTCGAGGGCGAGTCTTAACGTCAAATGATCTGGAGAGCATGGTTGCTAAACTGTTCGATCCTCAGGGTGCTGATTTAAGTTCGACTGAGTGCTATTTCCTAGCCGATAACCCTTACACAACCAATCCTACCGATAATTTGCCGTTGGTAATTGAGCTACTCTCCTCAGGTCGGCTCACCATATTTACTAACGAGCAGCTCGAAAACGCATTGGGTAATTTTCTTATTATTCGCGAACGCGCGCGCGACGCCAGCGCTGGGCTAAATGCGCGCACCCCAAA
>CAZOIG010000540.1:0-3945 GCA_964579235.1 uncultured Gammaproteobacteria bacterium | reverse complement strand
GGCGGCAATAGTAGACCATCTGCAAGGTGGATATAACGTTATTGAAATAAACCGCGAGACCACAGTTTTTGACGAGGCGGGTTTGGCGCACGCTGCAGAGGGGATTCGCACTGAGTTACAGCAAACGCGGCCGCTTGATTTGGTGATCTGCACGGTCGGTTTTCTGAGCACGGACACCATAACGCCTGAAAAGAAACTAGGCGAACTGAGTGCGGATCAATTGGCCGAGTATTTCCACGTCAACACAATCATCCCTGGCTTGTGCATTAAGCATTTTGCGCCACTTCTACAACGTCAATCGCCTAGCTGCTTTGCGGTGCTGAGTGCGATGGTTGGCAGTATCGCCGACAATAAACTAGGCGGATGGTACGGCTATCGGAGCTCTAAAGCGGCGCTGAACATGCTGGTTAAAACAGCTTCAATTGAATTGGCGAGAACCATGAAGCAAGCAAGCATTGTAGCGATTCACCCTGGCACTACGATTGGGCCACTCACCAGACCATTTTCAAAAAATATAAATAAATCAAAGTATTACGAGCCTGAGGTTTCAGCCAGTCGTATTGTCGGCGTGTGTGAATCGCTCACAGCTAAAGACTCGGGCGGACTATTCAATTGGGATGGAACCCCCATAAACTGGTAGCCAAAACGAGCGAATAACAACATGCAATATCCCGCACAAGTACAAGCTTGTATTGAGCTCTTAGACGTTCAGTTGGACAACGTCACCGTGGCCGATCGCTTGCTGCATAAGTACTTTCGAGCGCGCCGCTACATCGGCTCGAAAGATCGCGCAAAAATCACCGAGTTGTTTTACTCAGTTTTACGGCAACGCAGGATGGTGGAATTCCTGTTAGAGCAAATAGGTGAGGCCGCTAGCAGCGCCCAGATGGTCGCCGCCAGCCTCTGGCTTGAAAATGGCGGTAGCCAACTGAATTCGATCTTTACAGGCGAAAAGTATCAACCAGAGCCGCTTTCGAGTGAATTTCTTAGCAAGCTCTTGGACTTTGATCTTGAGGAACTCGATCCGCCACAATCTGTTCGCTACAACGTGCCTGAATGGTTAATGCCGCACTTTGAGCGTCGTTTTGAAGCGAATATATCGCGTGAGTTAGAGGCGTTGAATGATAAAGCGCCCGTAGATATCCGCGTGAACACCTTAAACAGCGATCGCACGCAGCTCGCCGCCGAATTAAATGCCATCGGTATCTCCACTCAGATAACGCCGTTGTCTGACTTAGGTTTGCGTTTTGAGCAGCGAGTAGCGGTGTCTAATTTGGACACATTTCGCAATGGCGATTTTGAGGTACAGGACGAAGGCTCTCAATTACTCGCTGCGGTATGTAACGTTAAGGCGGGGCAAAAGGTCATTGATTTTTGCGCTGGCGCAGGTGGTAAAACACTGGCATTAGCCGCAGCAATGGGCAATAAAGGCAGCCTGATCGCTTGTGATGTGAGCGAGCCGAGGCTCAAAGAACTCTCTAAGCGCGCGAAACGGGCAGGGGTGTTTAATATTCGCCCGGTTTTGCTGAATAGCGAACGCGATAAAGTCTTAAAACGGCATATCAAAACAGCTGATGTAGTGCTCGTCGATGCGCCGTGTTCTGGCTCAGGCGCCTGGCGACGCAACCCTGATGCGCGCTTTAATCTTACGCCAGAACGCTTGGAGCAGCTGTATGCCTTGCAGGCTGAGATACTGGACAGTGCGGCGCGTCTGGTTAAACCTAATGGTTATTTGGTTTATGCGACGTGTTCGGTGTTCAATGAGGAAAACAGACTCCAAATAGATAGGTTTATAAGCAATAACAATGACTTATACAAAGTTTTTGATGTGACATCTACGCTTATTTCGGACGAGCAGAGTGCCGATAAGCACGCATTAGCTGAACATCTTCATGCTCAAGCAAGCCCTTTTTTAGAGCTAAGTCCTGCCAGCAGCAATACTGATGGATTTTTCGCGGCCTTACTTCAACGCAAATCCACCGCGGCAGATCATGCCTAAGACACAAAAAAAGCGCGTCTGCGGAGACCAATAATCTCCGCAGGCGCGCTGCATTAGTCGAACTGGGGCTGGTGTTAGTTAGTGCCTAGCTTTAGCTTAAGTCCCTTCACTTTATCGCCCAATTTGTTCTGAATAGCGTCGTTGACAACTTCGTTGACCTTGCCTTCGACCTGCTTTTTAGCCTCTTCAGCAATACGCGCTTTGATTTCTTCAGTCGCATAACCCGTTACCTGCTTGGTGATGTGCTGCGTTAAACGCTGCGTCACCACCTCTGAAATGTATTCTGGAGTACCGCTTAGTCCCGTAATCTCCAGATCATCCATTACAAATGAGCGTTGCCCTAATTGATCCGAGGTAAGGTTTACAGTGGCGCCGTTGAGTTTGATCGAGTTTATGGTTATTTCGGTAGGCTCGCCCTCAGCGGCGGCGGCTTCCATGGCATCTATCTCTGCTTGTGTCATTGGCTCAGTCGCTGGCATGTTATCCAATAGATCTTGGAAGTTGCTGCGTGTGCCCACTAATTCGGCATTGATCACCGGCTGCTCAATTAGAATTTCTTCAATAAGCTGGTTTTGGTAGTCAACGTCGGCTTTGAGTGTACTGATCTCAATTGCATTCAATTGCTGATAGCCTGGAACATTGGCGATCGACATGCCCGTAATCATGGCTGTACCAGCCCGCAAATCGGTCTCGACTGCCTCTACGCTGACTTTCGCGCCAATTGCAGCAGTACCCTCAGTCTCAATAGTTTCTTTGATCAAACCGTCCAAATTACTAACCAATACAGTTGCCGCGATGGCTATGATGGCGACCAACACAAGCAAACCTATTAATACCTTTTTCATGTCTTACCTCGAATTTAGAGTGGATTCGTTCCAAGTGATCGATTGATCTTACCCAGTTATTGAGTCAAAAAAAAGACATGACTCGGCGGTTTGTCCACTAAACCTAGCTTTACGAGTCTTTGTCGCCCTTATCATTGTTTTCAAACACTATATTGTGCCGACGACAGATTGAGTACAGAGTTGTGCGATTGATGCCCATAGCTATTGCCGCTTGAGACACGACAAAGTCGTTCTTTTTGAGGGAGTAGAGCAATAAGGCTCTCTCGATCAAATCACTCGTTTGTTTGTACGTATTGTGCCGAATCAAGAACTTCGAGACGGCTTTAATCAGTTTAGAGACCAGTTCACGCTCTAGGCTAAACGGCAAATAGATTCGAACATCGATTACCCGGTGCTCTTTGTTATTGAGCGTCAACAGCAACACCATGGCAGTGGTCATCAACGGCACGACGGTGGTTAAGCTGAACGCAAAACCTCGAGAAAATGTAAACAGCATGATCGCCGTAGGTATCACCACTGGGCTCACAGAGATCATCATGTTCCAAAGGGTGGTCTTACGCGTGCTTGAGTCAGTTAAAAAGTAACCGACAACCAAAGAAACCCCTGCAATAGCGTTGGTCAGCAACATATATGCCGGAAACAGTGGGTAGAGCTCACCGCGCAAGGCTTGAGTTCGATCAGGTAATACGTTTATGCCTGTGACCACCAAATCAGTAAGCGAAATCAGGGTGTTGGTGAGCTGGCCCGCAAGCCCCAGCAGCGCAATAAGTGAATACCTCAAGGCGTTATTGTCGGTGCTCAAATAAATTGAGTAGGCGGCGAAGAAGAAGCCAAACGTAAGCAACACGACATAGCGGCCGCGCAACAAAAATTCTAATGGCAGGCCGTTTTCCTGGTTGAAGTAACTTAAGAGCGCCCAGGCGCCATGGAATAAGATAACGAACAGCAGCCCAAAGAAGAGGGGATTAACACTCGCTGAAGCGCGTGTCGCGAAGACCGCCCACAGTTTTATCGCAAAGCCTAAAACTAAGGCGGTCGCCAATAAAAACTCGAGTATCATCTAAATCTTGCCCCCAAGACTTTTTTCCAGTGAAACAGTCA
>CAZOIG010000539.1:0-1612 GCA_964579235.1 uncultured Gammaproteobacteria bacterium | reverse complement strand
AGCGATCTCGACTTTGGCTCTGATGTCGATGTGCTCGGTATTCAGCGTAACGCTGACAAGATCGGCATCCGGGTCAGCGATGCGACAGGCGAACTCGAAGGCACACTGACAATGGTCTTTGACGCAGCAAGCTATGACCTGCTCGGGTGGCTCGCAATTGATGGTAATCGCCAGACAACAGTGGTTGACCTGATTGATGTGAAGACAAACAGCCGTTTAGACCCTCGTCTCTTCCGCCTTGATGAGGAAGAAGATGAAGAAGACGAGCGCTAAATAGAGCTTCATCGAAAATTTTATTGCCCCGTGATCCGCAATGTTCACGGGGCTTTTTCGTAAAAGGCGATACAAATTCACTTTGTTATTAAAAGTATTTTGTTGACTATCGATATTAGCTTTGCAATACAAAGTTATTGTTTAAGCAAAAAGGAGTTCAAAATGTTCAACACTAAAATCGGAATTGTCGCCCTCATTCTTGCGGCGAGCGCGACAGCTGTACACGCTGGAACACTCACCTTCACCGCTGAGAACGTCGAAGCGCGCGGCGGCACGCTCTATGTCGGTGTCCAAACCGAAGACCAATTCATGCAATGGGATGGGATTGCTGGCGATAAGATTGAAGCGCCAACGGCTGGCTCACATACAATGAGCTTTGACCTGCCTGCAGGCGACTACTCGGTCTCTGTCTGGCACGATCTTGATAATGACGGCGAGTTTGATCGCACCGAAACCGGCATGCCTCTAGACGGTTGGGCGATGATTAATGGCGCTAAACTAAGAAGCGCGCCAACGTTTGATGCGGTCAAAATCTCTGTCCCAGAAACAGGTGCATCGGCCAGCGAAAGTGTAATTTACCCGCGCTAGGGCATTCGCCAACTAAAAATAAACCGGACGAGGCAGCCTCGTCCGGTTTTGCTTTTTTGCCTCCGCGTGCGTCCCCACGACGAACCCGCAAGCAATAGGCTTCTATGTGACTGCGGCCACATGTGATGACGCCTATTGTTCGATTTACATACCACTGGTATGTTAAGCGTCAAATATTTTCTGGGTTGAGATGGCAAAACGCACTCAAAATGATGCAAAAAAGACACGTGATCAGCTTATAGTTGATGCAACGCGTTTATTTGCAACCAAAGGGTACACGTAAACATCTATTGCCGATATTTGCGACGCCTCAAATATAACTAAAGGCGCTCTGTTTCACTATTTCAAGAACAAGAAAGCACTGTTCTTAGAAATTTGGACGAATCTACAAGTCTCTATGGATGATGAAGCGCGCGCCGCTGCCATCGCAGCGCGTAGTTTAACTGACCCCTACGCGGCCTTTTTAGCCGGTTGCAAAACCTACCTGACTTATGCGACCCGCCGCGATTATCAGAAAAGCGTACTTATAGACGGCCCTTCGGTGTTAGGGATGAAAGGTTGGTACGAACAGGACCACGACCTTGGCAGTCAAAATGTCCGCGCTGGCGTACGGTATCTGGCCAAGAAGGGAATTGTTTCACAGGACAGAGTTGCAGCGTTGGCTGTCATGTTACAAAGCGCGCTGAATGGCGCTGGTTTTGCCCTCTCTCGCCAACAGGAAGGCATCACCAAAGAGGGCGTTTATGAGGCG
>CAZOIG010000538.1:0-2819 GCA_964579235.1 uncultured Gammaproteobacteria bacterium | reverse complement strand
CCAAGGTGGCAAAAAGGGCACCTCAGATTTTGCTTTGAAAAAACGTAAAGATCGTAAGAAAAAGTAGCGCTTCGCGCAAAAATCTAGAACTATTTCTACTCAAGGCACGTGCCGCGTGCCTATTATCTTTACGGCAGGTCTAGGTCGCACTCACATATCGTTGCGTTCGAACTATTAAGAGATTCTCGCACAGCACAAAGCTGTGCTGAGTTTGAAGCAGCTAGGTCCTCGCAAGCCGCTTGACAGCTCGATGCACCAGAAGGGTTGCCCAATAGAGGACCACCTATTGTATTGTCAGTAAGACAAACGGCACTGGTTTGAGCGTGAGCAGGTAAAAGTACGCTTCGTACTAGCGGTTTACTCCACTGCTCTGGAACAGCGACTGCGCCCGCTCCACCAACAGCCATTAAGCCTAATAATTTTCTTCTGCTTAAATTGGTTTCGTTAAATTTTTTCATAAACATTTAGAGAGGCGTGGCTTCCTCCAATATGAGCGGAAGAATAATTGCAGGCACAATGTACGACTGCGCTCGGAAACGATCCGTTATGTCAGGTATACCATTCGCATTTAAATCTTGGTTCGCTACGTTAGGATCGGTATTAAATTGATACTCTTGCAGATTTGTAAAGCCATCAAAATCGGGGTCCGCTAGCTGGTCGAAAGAGCTTAAAGGATTGAGGCCATTGGCTGTTTCCCAGTCATTTGGCATGCCATCCCCATCCATGTCATCGTCACAGAGATTACCCAAACCATCTAAATCGAGATCAGCTTGATCATTGTTCATTGTGTCTGGGCAATTATCAACAATGTCATCAACACCGTCGTTGTCTCGGTCTGCATCAACCGTTAGCAGAGTCGTGGCGCTGCCGCTATTGCCGGCAGTAGACGTTAAGTCAGTGCTGCTCAGAGTAAATGTTCCGCTACTTGAGCCGCCCGTTACATTGAACGAACCACCACAGCTCGCCCCAGCGGTTAGCGCACCAGAACTGAAAGTAACGGCAGTGGAGCTTGTCGCAACAAACGCTGCGTGAGGACAGTTGGTTGATGTGCTCGCATTACTAGAGACGCTCACTCCAATTGGTAAGTTCAAGCTAAACGTTAAATTGCTCACGTCAAAAGCGCTAACTCCATTTGAAAGCGTAAACGCTATTGACGAGTCTCCACCTCCCAAAACTAAACTTGGTGTCGCCTGCAACGAAATAGTTGGCAAGCTTGGAGCAATCGTGAGAGTGCTAGCGGCCTCTTTTACAGCGGTATCAGGGAACGCTTGCAACGTTGTCGAGGTACTAAGATACATACCAGGAAGAGTTGTTTGCGGAACCGTAAACGGTACATCAACTGTACAGGTTTCACCCGCGGCTAGGCTGTCAGCGCTGAATTGAATAGTCGAAGTACCAGCCACTGATGAATTCAGGCCGCAGACGCCATTAAGCGGCAAACCCGTAGCAACCGCGCCAGCAACGACGCCTCCGTCTATAGTATCGCTAAACGATAAGTCGTTTAGTGTGGTTGAGCTTGCTGAATTATTGATGATGTAACGGATGACACCGCTGCGCGTTGAAGCAAGTGTGTCGGGGATAAACTCCTTGCTGAACAACGGTGGAGACGGACGCAGACTAAATTCGGTAGCTACGGACGAGGCCAATGTCGTCGTCGGTTGTTGTTCTAAATTGCCCGAGCGAAGCGTGTAACTTTTCCCAACAGCATTAGCAGGAATTAGTAAATCAACGTCAAATGTGCAGCTTGCATCTGGCGCCAACGCCACATCTTGCAGCAACATGATGCTAGTTCCCGAGGCTGACGAACCAAGCCCACAGACATTTGCCTGAGGCAAGTTTGTTGCAATCAATCCTGGTAAAGCCGCCTCAAAATTTGTGCCCATGCGTCCACTTACCACGCTTTCCGTACTACTTAGATTGTGCAATGTATAACTAACCCTGAGAGTGTCGCCAGGAAAGAGATCGCTACCACCACTGGTATTAGTTACCGTTTGGGTCAGTGCCACGGGCTGAACCAGTAATACGTCTTGAGCCGTGCCGCCAGTCACAGAGACGTTGTTTGATTGGCCAAGCAACTCACTAGTCTCACTCACTATGGCTAAATTAAGCTGATTTGCTGGTAAAGCCAACGTTACGCTGAAAGAGCAAGTATCGCCTGCAGCCAGAGTTGCACCGCTCAAAGTTATCGGATTGGTATTGCTAAGGGCAGACCCCGAACCGCACACGTTAACCTGTGAGTTGCTCACAAAACTCACACCAGGTATCACTCCAGCAAAATCGTCTGAAAAAGCGATTTGCTCAACGCTATCCTCTGACCTCGTGTTCGTAATCGAGTAATCAACTATGACTTCACCGCCGGCTACTACAGGGTTATTAGAGAAGGTTTTCTCAAAAACCAAGGCTTCTGCACTTATTTCAAAGTTTGAAAAAACGCTTGGCAAAATAGTTTGTGAAGCATTCTGAACTGCGACAATACCGCGCACTTCTCCCGTAAAGTTGCCTGAGACTGTATTAGCTGGAACCAAATACTGGAGTTCAAAGGTGCATGCTTCGCTCGCATCGAGATTGATATTTGTAAAGAAAAAGAACGAATTAGTCAACGACATGATCGAGCCATTGCCACAAAAGTCTGTAAGCGAGTTGCCGTTTAAGTTGACCAAATCTGGTTGACCCAGTACTTGGCCAAAGTCGTGTAAAAAAGTTAATGAGCTTATCGCGTCCACAGCTGAACGGTTCTGGATCGTAAACCTTTGGGTGAGAATTTCTCCGGGGACGACCACATCCTCCACATAGTCCATCTCGAGCAACAGGCCAGAAAT
>CAZOIG010000537.1:0-4328 GCA_964579235.1 uncultured Gammaproteobacteria bacterium | reverse complement strand
TTTTCACCCGCGTAAACCGCGCTCGCCAAAGCGAAGGTCGATAATACGATTGCGAACAAGCTATTGCGTAGTAATGGTGTAGTGAATTTCATAGTTCCCTCTAGTTAAGTTGAATAAGTTAGTGCAAATACGCTAAAGCGTTTGCGCTTACTACTTTGATGCACGCTTTTCAGAAAAGGATTCAAAAATTTTCACCAAAACCAATGAAATAGGTTATAAGTCTTTGTTTTATATGGGAAAAACCCAAAAAAAAGAGCGCCAGATCATAGTGATCGAGCGCTCCTAAAGGTAGGGGTATTGATTAATTTAAGTTACATAATCGCTTATCGCGCGGACCGTACCGCCTGTAAAAGGCCACCTAATTCGCGTGGGTCTAAGGCGCCATCTTGGCTGACATCGAATTGAGCGAAGTTGTCTCCGACGGCACGTTTTAGATCACGCGTGAGTTCACTCGGCGTCACTTTGCCGTTCATGTCTTGATCCATTATGCCGAGCAGTTGCAACAAACCAGCTTGGCGAGGATTGTGGATTGGCTTTTCTGTTGTTTCGTCTACCCAGCTGTAGCCGACTGATCCGTAAAGCATTTCTTGTTCAGACTGAAGACCCCAATAGACGACTTCGTCTGGATTCGGGTTGCCCTTATTTTTTGAAGAGTTGTTGTACACCGTTCTGTGCACTAAACGACTACCAGCGGGAACTTGCTTAGCGTCTGTGAACTGATACGTTCGTTGCCAATTAAAATCGTAATTGGGCACCGACATTATCGTTTCCACCTCTCCATTAGGGTACTGAAGTTCGAAGGTTGAACTCACTCCGCGATAGTGCGAATGCGGGAACAGCGCGTGTATTTCAGCGTCTTTATCGAAAAGAAAATAGGCTTTTTCTTCGTGAGCTTCTGCGTTAGCCGGGATCGCTAAGTCAAAGTTAACGATGACTTGTTCACGATAAAAGTTGCTCGGCGGAGTGTCCGAAAAGTGCAAGCCAATTTTACTGCGATCGGTGGTTTTCTTGCCGTACGGCGTGTAGTGCATTTGAAATTGATACACACCACCAACCGGTACAAACACGCCGGTTCCTTCTGGCATTAACGATGCCTCATTGCCGGGTGCATAGGTGATGATGAAGTTCTCAAAAATCTCCGAAAGCTTACCTTCAGGTTGCTTTTCAGAAGAGCCAGCGAGAATATGATGCACAGCCTTTGGGTCGCCTGGAATTACTTCAGCGGCGACTACCCAAACGTCCTTATCCAGCGGATTTTTAACATTGGGGAACTGATAGTCAACGGTGCCGCTGGCGGGCACGTCAAACGCTGGAATCTCGATAATCAAATCAGGTTCACCCAAAGTCCATTGTGTGTCTAATGGCTTTACTTCTTTAAGTGGGTCCTCGCCTTCGCCTCGCGGCGCGCCCGCTTCGATCCAGCTAATGAGCTTTTTGATGTCTTCCTCTGGCATGCTTACATCGTTGCGCCAATGGCCAATTTCAGGATCGGAGTGCCAAGGTGGCATACGCTTAGTGCGCACCACTTCACGAATCATCGGCGCAAAGCCACGAATCATGTTGTAGTCAGTCATTGCCCATGGGGCAATCCCACCGGGGATGTGACACGCCACACAGTTTTCTTTGAGCATGGGGGCGATGGTGTCGCTGTACGTTATGGCGTCTTGATCTATTTCTTCGTAATTGATGATGCAGCCAGGCGCGTTGATCGTGCGTGGTTCAGGCCGTTCGCCCGCGATTAGTGCGTCCAAAGTATCGCGCACGTAAGTTTCTTTCGCCACGTCTTTTTGCCGTTCAAAATGCACGCGATCGTTGACTGGGCCTCGGTACACCACTTGCCAATTGCGTGGATCAATCACCAGAACTTCCCCCGTGCGCGCCAATTTTAAAGCGCGGGCAATAATTTGGGTACGGTCCTTTAGAATAGGAAATTCATAGCCCCATTCTTCGGCCTCGGCGGCAATCGTCTCGCGCGTGTCCTGCATGTTGGCGTTCAGCATTACAATTTCTACGCCTTGATCGGCATAGTCGTCGCGAATCGCATTGAAGTCAGTCAGGTTAGATCGAACTATCTGACAACCATTGCCTTGCGCCACTATGACCACGGCTTTGTCATCACTATGGTAGTGCAATTCATGTGCTTTGCCTTGGTGATCAAGCAACACAAAATTCTCTGCAATCAACGCTTCTTCGGCAGAGGTATGCTGGGCGGCAGCAAATAACGTGATAAAACCAACTAGGCTCACGCTAGCGTGACGCCACCTTTTGAGGTTTAGCATTGGAATGTCTCCTTTGGGTATTTGAACGGACAGATATTATTGTTATGTGAGGACTATTACACAGAGATCGTGGACATACAGTCAAGTTTTTTCATGCCCCCTCGATTTTCCTCATCGATTTTGTGGTCTCTATGAGCCTATTATGAGCCTATGCGTACAGGATGAAACAGGCTCTGGTACTCAAAACAGGGAACGCCCAGGGGCGGGTCACTCAGATCCCAATCAATTCGAGTCACCATGCTATTATCAGCCTCCTCGACAAATTCTTGAATTCTGCCCAGATGAAATCCCCAGACCACATTCTAATTGATGGCTCTTCGTACATGTTTCGTGCATTTTACGTGCCTCAACTTAAGCGTATGCAAAGCCCAAATGGTGAGCCGACAGGCGCTGTATTCGGCTTGATGAATATGGTCAAAAGCATGATGACCGAGTACCCAGATGCGAACATCGTCGCTATTTTCGACGCGAAGGGACCAACATTTAGAAACGATATTTACGCCGAATACAAAGCTAATCGCCCACCGATGCCGGATGAGTTGCGGTCGCAGATAGAGCCTATTCATCGAGGCGTTAAAGCCTTGGGCTTGCCACTTATTGCTATGCCAGGTGTTGAGGCCGATGATGTGATTGGTACTTATGCCAAACAGGCCAGTGACGCGGGTCAGAGCGTTTTAATCGCTAGTGGCGATAAAGATTTGGCGCAAGTAGTTAACGACAAAGTGCACATCATCGATACCATGAAAAAGGTGATTTACGATGAATCAGGCGTAGTCGAAAAATACGGTGTGCGGGCTGATCAAATAATCGACTTTCTAGCGTTAATGGGCGACAGCTCCGACAACATTCCTGGTGTTCCTAAGGTGGGCCCCAAAACTGCGGTTAAGTGGTTGAGCGAATACGGCAGCCTCGACGAAGTAATTGCCAATGCCGACAGCATTGGCGGCAAGGTGGGGGAAAATTTGCGGGAGTTCATTCCGCAATTACCCCTGTCTAAAGACTTGGTGACTATTCGCTGTGAGCTAGAGGTTGAACCACCGCTTGCAGAAGCCAAGATGACTGAGCCTGCAAAAGCTGATCTGATCGACCTATTCAAAGAATTAGGTTTTAAGAAATGGCTTGCTGAAATGGGAGAGGCCTCTGCGCCGGCTGATGAAGCTGTTGTTGAACCGTTCAAAAAAGGCGAGTACGAAGTCATTTTCGATAAACAGTCTTTTGAACAATGGATAGAAAAATTGGCGGCTTCCAGCGCTTTTGCCTTTGATACAGAAACCACGAGCTTGTCGGCTCAACAAGCTGAACTGGTTGGGGTGTCGGTTGCGTGTGAGGTTGGAAAGGCAGCTTACATCCCAGTTGGCCATCGTTACATGGGTGCCCCTGACCAGCTCGAACTCGATTACGTCTTGTCGCATCTTAAGCCTTTATTAGAGGACCCAGAGCTACCTAAGATTGGTCAAAACTTGAAATACGACATTTCGGTGATGGCAAACTACGACATTGAAGTGCAGGGTGGCTTGTTTGACACAATGCTTGAGTCCTACGTGATCGACAGCGTGAGTAATCGCCATGACATGGATACGCTCTCCGTTACTCACCTGGGGCATAAACCGGTAGCCTACTCAGAGGTGGCGGGTAAAGGCAAAGCGCAGATCACCTTTGATCAAGTCGATATTGAGCAAGCCGGTCACTACGCCGCTGAAGATGCAGACATTACTTTGCGCTTACATCATCAGCTTATGCCTACTTTAACGCGGAATCCTGAATTACATCGCGTGTATCATGAAATCGAGCAACCTTTGATCAAGGTGCTGTCTAAGATCGAAGACCACGGTGTTCTAATTGATGACTCTATGCTGCTGGGGCAAAGCCAAGAATTAGCCGCTAGCATGATGAAGACCGAAGCCGCCGCACACGAACTGGCGGGTCGCGAATTCAATATGGCTTCGCCAAAACAGATTCAAGAAGTCTTATACGATGAAATGGGTCTACCAGTGCTGCGTAAAACGCCGAAGGGCGCGCCCTCAACCGCTGAGGAAGCCTTGCAAGAGT
>CAZOIG010000536.1:0-2959 GCA_964579235.1 uncultured Gammaproteobacteria bacterium | reverse complement strand
TATTTAATGCCCAGCAAATCGAGTTGAATGGCCAGCGCGATACCGCTAAAACGGGAGCCAATAATAGTGGCTGTAAAATGATCTAATTTGTCGGCGAGTTTACTTTTCTCTGTTTCCGAAGACCATTTAGCTTCGCGCGGGAAGTCCTCAAAGGCTAATTCTTCGAACCCGTAATTAAGCTCGGCGTCAGTCGGTTTTCGACCTGAATAGATTTCTATTAATTTGGCTGTTTCTTCGCGTGTTGGTTCAGCCAGTGGCTCGCGTTCTTCTAGCAAATAGGCTAAGGCTTTATCCCGAATAGTTTGGTGATACTCCTTGGGTACAACAAAGGTGCTCAAGGCGCCACCGCGCATGAAGTGTTCCTTTACGGGAATCTCCGCCAGGCTCTCGTCTTTGGTCTGATGATACAGCGCAACGCGCAGAACATTTATGCTCGCAAACTCTAAGATGTTGCGAAGCTGGCTTTCGTTAGGGTGTTGAGTTCTTCTGTTTGGTTTTGTCGGCATGGTGTGGAACGAGTCGCATTACTTGCTGAAGATAGTACATTAATGTACTATTTAGTACAACATAGTATCGTTTAGTGGAAAAGTGAAACACGACGAACATTCGACCCAAGCGGCCGCTGTGCAATAAACCAGGCAAGTAAAGATGATTACAGAACAAGATATAGAGCTTCAGCAGGAATTAATTGGTCTTGACGAGGTGAACTCGGGTCAAGAGTTTCATTCGCAGGTCTACGAAGATGCGATTCGAAACTTTGCCTTAAGTATCGGCGACGATAACCCCTTGTACTGTGACCCTAGCTACGCTGAGACAACTCGGTGGGGTAAAAGTATCGCCCCTCAAATAATGACCGCCATCATCAATACGCCTCTTAAGGGCCAACGTATTTCTAAAGAAATACGCCAAAAGACCCGAGGCGTATTCAAAGGCTGCCAAACTTTTGTGTCAGGTGGGACATGGAATTGGTACAGGCCCATCGAAGCAGGCGATCGAATTTATAGCTTTGAAGGCGAAGAGTCTATGCAAGTAAAAGACTCTGAGTTTGGCGGTAAAACAGTCCACATTGTGCACCGATACGTAAAGTTCAATCAGCGTGCTGAGGTTGTGGGTGTTTACCGAATGTTGCGCATTTTGAGTGAGCGTAAGTCAGCCAAAAAGAAAGGCAAGTATAAAGATCTTGAGTTAGGCGAATATGATCAGAGCACAATCGACGATATCCATGCCAAGTATTTAAAGGAGCAGCCGCGCGGCGCGGAGCCGCGGTTATGGGATGACGTTGCTGAGGGCGACGCTATGCTGACTTTACAAAAAGGCCCGCTAACCATGACTGACATAATCCTTACACATTGCGCGGGATACGGTTTAGCGCCCTATCGTATGTTGGCGACGTCAAGAGTTGCTGCAAAAGATCGCGTCAGAATGCCGCGTTTGTACAGCAATAATTCGCGTGGCGTGCCCGACACCACTGCGCGCGTGCACTGGGATTCTGAGGCCGCAATTGAAGTTGGTAATCCCGAAGCCTACGACTGGGGCCTGCTCAGAGAATTTTGGCTCTATCACGCCATCAGCGATTGGATGGGTGACGACGGCTTTGTGATCAGTATGCATGACGAAATTCGTAAGTTTAACTATCTCGGCGACTTTCAAACTTTGAGTGGGCGGGTAGTAAAGAAGTATCAGCGTGACGGTATGAATTTGGTGGATGTCGAAGTCATCGCGACCAACCAGCGTAATGAAGAGACTGCCATCGCGAAGGCGACCGTTTCCTTGCCAGCTAAAGATCAAGCCACAGCTTTGCCTGAGGCGCCTGAAGAACTCGCGATTAAAGCAAAAGAGTTTTTGGCCGAGCACAAACAGCGAGTAGGAGATAAGTGATGTCTGCAACTAAGCACACAGAGTTATCCGAAGAGGAGTTGCAATCCTACCCGTATCGGGAGTTGATGTTTGTTGAGCCTGTACTAGAGCTCGATGAACGAAAAGACGGTTCTACAATTCTGCGATCTGGGATTCCGATGAAACCCATGGCGCCGAGCATTCCGCACTTATTTAAGCAGCAAGCCCTCCGATTTCCAGATCGTACTTGGTTGGCGCAGAAAGATGCCGCTGGCGAGTGGCAACGCCTTAGCTACTCAGAGTTTGACGATCAGTCTGATGCGGTTGCGCAATGGATGCTAGATCATGGCTTCGGGCAGGCTACGCCGCTGATGGTGTTGTCAGAAAACTCTTTGGCGCACGCTTTGATGATCATGGGTGCTATGAAAGCACGAGTGCCCGTTTCATCCATTAGTGCACCTTACTCGTTGATGGATAATTCATTGAGTAAGCTAAAACTTGTGAGTGATGTACTCCAGCCATCTATTGTGTTTGCCCAATGTGGCGAGCGATATAAGTCCGCGCTTGGTATGTTGGAGCAGCCAGAAAGAGTGCTGATCTGCGCAGAGAATCCGAGTGCGCTTGCTCCAGAAAATGAAAATCGAGTGTTGTGCCTTTCTGAGTTGCTGGCAACTTCGGTGCAAAGCGTTAGCGATTCGATTGACAAGATCGATCACGAAACAGTTGCCAAAGCCATGTTTACTTCGGGCTCCACCGGCACACCAAAATGTGTGATTCAAACGCAGGGTGTACTTTGCGCGCAAGTCGCTGGTTTGGATTCAATTTGGGAATGCCCAGACCCTCAAAACTATGCGCCGACTTCATTGCAATGGATGCCGTGGAGCCATGTTTCGGCGGGTAATATTTCGTATCACGAAGCAATTCTAAAAGGTGGCGCGATTTATATTGACGACGGCAAACCCATCGCAGGCTTATTTGAAAAGACCATAGAGAACCTACGTGGCTTGCCGACTAGCGTATTTGGCAGCGCACCTCTTGGCCTAAGCTGGTTGGCGACCGCGCTAGAGGGCGATGCGGAATTAGCTGCTACCTTTTTTCAAAAACTAGAGGCCATAGCCTATGG
>CAZOIG010000535.1:0-2363 GCA_964579235.1 uncultured Gammaproteobacteria bacterium | reverse complement strand
GAGCATATTGTTGTACAACACCAACATACCAGAGATGTTGACCTGCTCGTCTTCCAAACCATGGTCGTTAATCAACATTGAGCGAATGTCTTCAATAAGCTGGTTGCGATCTAAGCCACGGGCTGTCTCAAACACACGAATATTGATGTGGATCTGATTACCGTCAGGTGACACATAGGGCTTGAACAAGGTCTCTTGGAGTTCGTCCGGCACCACACTAACGAAAAAGCTCAGATCGATGTTATCCAGGGGTTTGGCGTCGCGAAGGTTTTCGAACACGCTCATGGTGCTAGCGAGTGACAACACTTTACCTGTCTCAGGGATTGCTTCGAGATCCGCCTGAATCGCCTTGATTCGGTTCAAACCGGTTTCGTTATACCAATAACTTGCGACAGAGAGAGTAGGCTCAGTCGCAGCCGATTCTGCAGAAGACCCCTCATCCATAAAGTCATCGTCCAAGAAGTCATCTTCTAAGAAGTCATCTTCTAAGAAGTCATCGTCTTCAAATCCGGCGTCGCTTTCAAACTCGGCTAGAAAATCATCGTCTTCGCCCACCACGTCACTCGCCAAATCGACGTCAACCGACTTGGGCGCTTCAAAAAAGCTTTTGGGCGCATCCAAAATAATATCCAATGGCGTGGTGCCGCCGAGCTTAGTATCGATTTCGTACATGCCCTGATAAATTTCTGTTTCAGGTTTGAAGTAATCGATAAAACGGTTTTCAACGGTTAAATTCGCCACACCGTATAGTGCTAGCAATGCGATTGCGCCGAATACCAAGGAGGATGCTTTGATTTGATCCTGCCACTTGCTAGCGGCCGTCAAGACTAATTTACTCACAGCGTCTTGTTGGCTCTGCTTGGCTTTAGGCTTAATAAAGGTCGCCAGTGCGGGGAACAGCGTAAAGGTCGTGATCAATGAAATGCTGATACCCAGACACATGATCCAACCGAAATCGATCACTGGTCTGATCCCACTCACAATCAAAGAGGCGAACGCCACCATCGTGGTTAAAGCGGTATACACACAGGGCACGAATTTAGAGCGTACTGTCTCGCTCAATAGCTCCAATTGGTCGGCGTCTTCGTTCAAGGTCACTAATTCTCGATAGCGAACTATGAGATGAATGTTGAGCGACAAAGTAATAATCAACAGTAGCGACAAAAAGTTAGACGACACCACCGAAATCGGCCAGTTAAGGAAACCCAAACTACAGACCACTAAGAAGGCTGTCACGAAGCAGCTGATCAACGGCATCATCACCCAACCAAACTGCCTGAAAGCCACCACCAAAATGATGAGAATGACCAATAGCGCCGCTCCACCAAAGGTGACCACGTCGGCGTTAATAAAGGCGATCGAATCAGACACAATCATTGGCAGGCCACCAAGAAATAACTTGGCCCCATCACGATATTCGTCAGCGTAACCGCGCACCGTTGTAATGAGCTCGGCCTGCCGCTCTTGAAAAGCCTGCAACTTTGCTTGGTATTCAAGCGTGACGGCTTCCAGTTCGGCGGCTTGTTCAGGGCTAAAGTCTTGTCCGGCTCGAGCCTGACGCAGAGCCTCACGACGATCATAGAGCTTGCTCACTTCTTCATCAGAAACCAACGAGACCGCTAAGGCAGTAGTCGAATAGTCCTCGCTCACCAAGAAGTCTCGATATAACTCACTGTCGCGCAGTTCTTTTTTGGCGAGTGCTCGATCGGTACGCTCGTCCAATAAATACTGTGGCGATGCGGTCAATTCGGCTAAATTGACTGGCGGGCTTTCGACCAAAGGCACATCGAGAATCGAAATAATGCTGTCTACGCCATCCAGAGCTGCGAGTTTGTCGCGCAAACTATTTAGCTCACTCAAAGCTTCATCACTAAACAAATCCGCTTCAGGCGCATAGGTCAACACTAAAAGATCAGCGGTTGCGTACTTGCTTACTTCCTCACGAAAGTAGCGTAGAGATTCGTCGTTCTCGAGAACGAGTGAGTCTGACGAGGCGTCTAATCTGAAATTTGAGGCGTACGGCGACAACAAAAAGGTGATTAGCGCGAAAGCCGCAATCACCCAAAACGGACGTTTAAAAACGATGTTTTCGTATTGCTGCTGAAATTTTGATGTTGGTTGCATGGGGTAAATTGCGTATAGCTAACTTTAAATAAATGAATTTGAAAAACTGAGCGCTGCGAAGATTCGGTTAAACAAGATTGTTGTTGAGTTAACCCAGAGACTTAACTCTGAGTTTGGTAAGCGTCTAAACTCAGCTTACGTAGACGTCGCCGGTACTCGATAGTACGACCTGCCCAATTATTGGTGACCCGGCCATCAACTTGATACCAGCTCTCACCGATTGACGAAAACGCCATAGC
>CAZOIG010000534.1:0-2388 GCA_964579235.1 uncultured Gammaproteobacteria bacterium | reverse complement strand
AAACATGTTCTTCAACGCGGACCGCTACGATCTTTCGACCGTTGGTCGCATGAAGTTCAATCGTCGTTTGAATCGCGAGAGTGCCGAGGGCGAAGGTATCCTGAGCAAGCAGGATATCATCGATGTGATGAAAACCCTGATCGATCTTAAGAACGGCAAGGGCGACATTGACGATATCGATAACTTAGGTAATCGTCGTGTACGTTCAGTTGGTGAGTTGGTTGAGAACCAATTCCGCGTTGGTCTCGTTCGCGTTGAGCGCGCAGTTAAAGAGCGTTTGACTTTGGCGGAAGCCGAGGGTTTGACACCACAAGATTTGATTAATGCCAAGCCTGTTTCTGCGGTTGTGAAAGAATTTTTTGGTTCTTCACAATTATCGCAGTTTATGGACCAAACTAATCCTCTGTCTGAAGTCACGCACAAACGTCGTGTTTCAGCCTTAGGCCCTGGTGGTTTGACCCGTGAGCGTGCAGGCTTTGAGGTGCGCGACGTACACCCAACGCACTATGGTCGAGTTTGTCCGATTGAGACGCCTGAGGGTCCAAATATTGGTTTGATCAACTCGCTGGCTGTATATGCGCGTACGAATGATTATGGTTTCCTTGAGACTCCATACTTGAAAGTAGAAAAGGGTAAGGTAACTGACGAAGTAGCCTATCTTTCTGCTATTGAAGAGCGTTTGTATGTCATCGCTCAGGCGAATGCCGAAGTAGATGGCAAAGGTAAGTTGACCGATGATTTAGTTAACTGTCGTCACCAAAATGAGTTCTCTTTGGCGACACCTGATCAAGTTCAATACATCGACGTAGCACCGTCTCAGATCGTATCAGTGGCGGCTTCCCTAATCCCCTTCTTAGAGCATGATGATGCGAACCGTGCTTTGATGGGATCGAACATGCAACGCCAAGCAGTTCCAACTATCCGCAGCGAGAAACCTCTTGTTGGTACGGGTATGGAACGTACTGTTGCAGTTGACTCTGGAGTAGCGTTAACCGCCAAACGTGGCGGTAATGTTGAGTCTGTTGATGCAGCTCGCATTGTGGTTCGTGTACACGAAGCGGAAGTAAGCGATGGTGACTCAGGTGTAGATATCTACAATCTCACTAAGTACACCCGTTCAAACCAGAACACCAATATCAATCAACGACCTCTGGTTAAAGCAGGCGACACTATTGAGCGTGGTGACGTGCTTGCTGATGGTCCGTCTACGGATATGGGTGAATTGGCCTTGGGTCGTAATGTTCTCTTGGCATTTATGCCTTGGAATGGTTACAACTTTGAGGATTCAATTCTGATCTCAGAGAAATTGGTTAAAGACGATGTTTACACAACGATCCACATCGAGGAATTGACCTGTGTAGCGCGTGACACCAAATTAGGTTCCGAAGAGGTTACCCGTGATATCCCTAACGTTGGCGAACATGCCTTGGGTCGTTTAGACGAAGCCGGTATCGTTTACGTTGGCGCTGAAGTTAAAGGTGGCGATATCTTAGTCGGTAAAGTCACGCCAAAAGGTGAGACGCAGCTTACCCCTGAAGAAAAGCTTTTGCGTGCGATCTTCGGTGAGAAAGCGTCTGACGTTAAAGACACTTCACTACGTGTTCCTTCTTCAATGAAAGGCACCGTTATTGACGTACAAGTTTTCACTCGCGACGGTGTCGAGAAAGACACGCGTGCCCTAGCGAATGAAGAGTCAGAGTTGGCAAGCATTCGTAAGGACCTTAACGAGCAATATCGCATCGTTGAGGAAGATACTTATGCCCGTATCGAAGCTCTGTTGAAAAACAAAGAAGTCGTTAAAGCGCCAGGCTTGAAAAAAGGCCAGAAGGTGACCGCTTCTTACTTGGAAGAAACAGATCGAACCAAGTGGTTCGAAATTGGTCTTACCAATAATGATGCTGCGGACAAGCTTGAGCAACTTCGTGAGTCTTTGTCTCAACAACGCAAATACTTCGATGATTTGTTTGACGAAAAGCGTCGCAAACTAGAAGCGGGCGATGATCTTGCGCCTGGCGTCTTGAAAATGGTTAAAGTCTTCGTCGCCGTTAAGCGTCGTCTACAGCCTGGTGACAAGATGGCGGGTCGTCACGGTAACAAAGGTGTTATCTCTAAAATCGTGCCAGTTGAAGACATGCCATTTATGGAAGACGGCACCACCGTGGATATCGTACTCAACCCATTGGGCGTACCCTCGCGTATGAACGTTGGGCAGGTACTCGAAGTACACCTTGGCTGGGCTGCTGCGGGTCTTGGCAACAAGATTGACGAGATGTTGCGTCAGGAGAAGTCCACCAAGCAAGTACGTGACTTCCTTGGCAAGATCTACAACTCCAGTGGTAAGTCTGAAGATTTAAAATCGCTTGAAGATGATGAGGTCATGGAAATGGC
>CAZOIG010000533.1:0-2102 GCA_964579235.1 uncultured Gammaproteobacteria bacterium | reverse complement strand
GTTTTGGTCAGCGCCTCAAGCAAGACCAGTATAGGTACAGCTTATGCAATCGCTGAACATGATGCGTCTCCGAAGATGATTGGCCTAACGTCAACACGCAATATCGATTTTGTTAATAGCTTAGGTCTGTACGGTGACGTCGTTGACTACCAAGACATTGAAGCTATAGACGCTAGCAAAGCAACGGTGATTGTAGACATGTCAGCCAACGGAGAAGTACTGGGCAGACTCCACAAACATCTTGGTGACAACATGAAGTTTTGCAGCAATGTCGGTGTAACCCACTGGGATGATTTCAACATGGGGCCGGACTTTATAGCGGAACGCAGCAAACAGTTTTTTGCGCCTGGTCATATTCAAAAACGACTCGCCGAATGGGGTGGCAAGAAATTTGAACAGATCACCACTGAATTTATTGTTAGTGCGTCAGCCAAATCCAAGGAATGGATGGATATCAACAAAGTAGAGGGCCTGGCAGGCTTAGATTCTGTTTATGACGACGTTCTAAATGGTAAGGCTTCGCCCAAAGAAGGCATCGTAATCCATATGTAACGAGCAAAATTGGTGATCTAAAACATTGCATAGAATTTAGGTCACGGTTTTCTCGACAATTCATTGTTAAACTAACTTAATGAAAGGCTTTATAGCGACGTGGCTATAAAGCCTTTATTGACTCAGCGACGATGTCCTAAGCGGCGATCGTCGATTCCAATAAGAAAACACATGAGAAACAAAATGAACCATTTACTCTTAGCTTTGCGATCGCTGTTAGCCACATCGCAGCCATCACAGGGCGCGCTCCGCGGCGCCATCATCATCGGCTCGGCATTCTTAGTGTCGGCATGCTCACAGGGTGAAGCCCCGCAAAGTGACGCCTCTGTTGTTACCGGCGACGTCGCAAGCGAGATTGCGACTGAGCAAGCTGAAACCGAATCCGATCGCGTGAACGCATTCTTTGAAAAAGCCTTTGAAGATTCCGTTGCAAGAAGCCCAATCTCTTTGACCTACTTGGGTCGTTCGGAGCGCATGGGTGAATGGGACGATATCAGCCCTGAATTCGCAGAAGAAACTTTAGAGATCACTAAAGCCAACTTAGCCACGTTAATGGAGTTTGACTACGATGCTCTAGACGACGCAACGAAACTAAGCTTCGACCTTATGAAGCAAGGTCTTGAAGAGGAAATCGAAGACCATCGCTGGCGCCTTTACAACTATCCAGTGAATCAAATGTTTGGTACGCACTCGAGCGTACCGTCTTTGCTGATCAATCAGCATCGCATTAACTCACTCACCGATGCGCAAGCCTACATCTCTCGTCTTAACGGCTTACCAGCGTATTTTGATCAGTTGATCGAAAACATCGCAGCGCGAACCGAAAAGGGAATTGTTCCACCGAAGTTCGTGTTCCCGCACGTCATTCGCGATAGCCAAAACATCATTAGCGGCGCACCGTTCGACGATGGCGAAGACAGCACCATCCTAAATGATTTCAAAACCAAGATTGCTGCACTCGCCGCTGAAGGTGAAGACGGTTCCGCCGCGACGATTGATCAAGCGACCCACGACCAATTGTTAGCCGATGCGACCGCTGCCTTAGAAAACTCAGTAAAACCTTCTTATGAAGCACTTATTGCCCACCTTACCGAACTCGAAACAATCGCCACTACTGATGACGGGGTTTGGAAATGGACAGACGGAGATGAGTTTTTCAATGTCGCACTAAAGCGCACAACAACCACAGACTTAACTGCGAATGAAATCCATCAAATGGGTCTGGATAGCGTTGAACGCATCCACAACGAGATGCGAGCGATTAAGGACAAAGTTGGTTTTGAAGGCGACTTACAGGAATTCATGGCGTATATGCGTGATTCAGATGATTTCTATTACGGCAACGACGAAGAAGGTCGTGCTCGCTATCTTTCTGAAGCAACAGCATTGATCGACACGATGAAAACTCGTCTCGACGAGTTATTTCTAACTAAGCCGAAAGCCGATTTAATCGTAAAGGCGGTCGAGCCTTTCCGTGAAAAGTCAGCCGGTAAAGCTTTCTACCAACGACCTTCTGAAGACGGAACGCGTCCAGGTACCTACTACGCAAA
>CAZOIG010000532.1:0-7312 GCA_964579235.1 uncultured Gammaproteobacteria bacterium | reverse complement strand
AAAGTTTGATTGGGATGAAACACGAGTATTCTAGTGAGGCAAAAACAAGCAGCGCTTGATTTAAATCAACTTTTAGTAACGTTTACAGACAGTTTAGAATTCTTGTCAGATTTGCTCGATTTTGGACTTCGATTTTGCCTGCAAAGCGAAGCATGATGATCCAGCAGCCTCGGCCATTTTTTATTAAATAAATCAGTAGTTTATTGTTCTATTCCTGCCTTTTTGGGCAACGCGAAACGGGTTGATCGCTTAGTGAAATTTAACTCATGTAGTTTGTTTTTATGTAATCTGGATATCAGGCAGAGTCAGACAATATCCTGTTATTGTTCGATGTTTTATGAGCAACTAGCTTGGTTATCAATAATCCGAGGGCGCGGATACGCTCTCACTCACATAGTTAAAAAACACATAGAAAATTGAAACTAAACTGCGTTTAATCGCGTCTTAATAGTCTCGAACGATGTAATTAGAAGTTTAAAAACGGAGAAAACAGTATGAAAGCGACACGTATGACGAGCGCAGTTCTTGGCTCACTTTTGATGAGTCTAGGGCTGTTGGCCACTCATGCTTCTTTGGCGAACGAAAAGGACATTACAGAGAGGTTTTCGGTCAATTCGGGTGGAACTCTAACGCTGGAATCAGATTCAGGCTCAATTAAGATTCGCTCGCATAATGAGCAAGTTGTAGAAGTCAACGTAGAAAACCCCTCGGAGTCTCGGGGCTTTGTGGTGAACTTCAAGCAATCAGGTGACGATGTAAGCGTTATCGGCGAGTCAGAACAGCGTAATTGGTGGGGCTGGTGGGGTAGTTCAAACCGCATTAAGTATGTGGTTTATGTTCCTCAAAATTACAACTTAAAGCTCAAAACCGGTGGTGGATCAATCGATATATCAGATCTTGAGGGCGACATTGTTGCTCGAACCTCGGGTGGGTCTATCAAGCTTGGGAAGATAACGGGTGACGTTAAAGTGCGTACCTCGGGTGGGTCAATCAAAGTTGATGAAGTCGCAGGGCTTATTGATGCCAGCACCAGCGGCGGCAGTGTGCGCGCTACGCTCACCCAACAACCCACGCAAGACAGTAGGCTGACAACGTCCGGTGGTAGTGTCACCGCCTACTTGGCCAAGGGTATTGCTGTAGATGTGGTTGCTAAAACCAGTGGCGGCAGTGTTTCTAGTGAATTTAAAGTTAATGGTTACTTGAGCAAGCGAAAGATTGAGGGTGAGATCAATGGCGGTGGCCCTGAGCTATATTTGCGCACCAGCGGTGGCAGTGTGCGAATCAAAGAACTTTAGCTTAGTGGTAACATTCGGCCGCTAACATGAGATGATAGCGGCCGTGTATTACTAAACCACTCATCTGAGGAGCAAGGGTTTGAAAAAGCTTACCGTCAGCATCCTTGCTGTACTCGGAATTTTACTCGGCCTTGCGTCAATGGTAACGCCGATCCCCGGCGGCACGCTTCTGATTATTGCGTGTTTTTGTATACTGACCCTTAACAGCGAGTTCATGCAGGGCAAGGTGCTCTCCGCAAGAACCCGATTTGGCTGGCTTGATCGTTTGCTGCTGGCGTTCGAAGGTCGAGCTGGTGAGCGCTCTCGAATTATCAGAGTGGGTCTGAGAAAAACAGATCCATCTCGAAAAGACTTGCTCTCGCCGTCGACAGAAAGCAAAAAGGATTCTTGATTCCCCTTCCCTACCCCTTCTCCTTAGCGCCGATCAAGTCTAGAAACGCGGCGTAACGCCTAGAGCCAACTCACCACTGCGTAAAGCCACCGAGTTTACGGTCAGGTACTTTAAATCTAGGCTTTCCTGATTGGCTCTTTCTACCTTAGCTCCGAGCTGACGCAAGGCGCTATTCGAGATCGGAATGGCACCAACTCTCAAGCTAAAGTCGTCTTTTATCCCTAGTTCGCCATTGCGTGCTACAGGCGTTCCTATTAGCGCAACAGCAACGCGAGAATCATTAAGAAACGGCAGCAAGCGGTTTACTTTCTCTACGGCGTCGCGTGCTTTTGCGTCGACCTCACCTAACTTGTCGAGGTTGATGACTGCTGAAACTTCAATACCGTTGGGGTTAATGGTGGCGTTAACGCCGTCGCTAACGGCGAGTAATTTGCGACCGTCTTTGTCAGCCTGCAAGCTCGCCAACAGCAATGCATTGAATTCTGCTTCATTTAGGCTTAGCCGGCCAGAAAGAATTTCGGCAAGCTTGTTACCAAGAAACTCCCGCCCACCTGAGCGACTTATTTGATCGCTTAAATCTTGGGTCACCCGAGCCTGTTGATCGGTGTCCTCGTCAAACCAATTCGGTAACGACTGAGCTGAAAACCATAGCCCACCGGCTATTAATAACAAAACAATAAAAACAACACCTAGAAATCGCAACATATCAGCGCCTCGTCTATTTAAGTTTAAATACTACGCTCAAGGACGCAGATACTGTTTGAGTGCCGAGCTGTTCTTGAGGTGCGCTGTCGGCCATTCTGGCCATGCCGGCTACCTTGCCTTGGCTTTCTTGAGCAAAAGGTACGCTTGAGTGATGCGCTTGTACACTTTTAATCTCCCCAAGTTCTCGATCAAACTGCTCAGCAATAAATGCGGCGCGTAATTTTGCATCCTGCGCTGCCTTTTTAGTCGCCTCGGCAATCACCGCACTGGGGTCTTGTAGGCCTCGGCTGATTGAATTTACGTTGATTGAATTAGCATTCGCCAAGGCCTCTAGCAGCGCTGGCAAAAGCTCCAAATTGTTTAGCTCAAGGCTTAGATTACGCGACACTCTGAAACCCGTTTGATAGCGTCGATTTTGATTGCTCTCGGTTCGCCATTCATACATTGGGTTCATATTGAGTTGATTGAGACTCAGGTTTTCTTTGGCAATGCCTTGTTTCGACAAGATGTCTAAAAGCCCTTGGTAGCGAGCGTCTGCTTGTGCTTTGGCGGTAGACATCTCTTTGTTTTCAGCACTTAGTTCTAGGTAAAGATTCGCTTGATCGGACTTTACTTCAACTTCGCCTAAGCCCGATACGCTGATCGTATCGACATCAGCCGATGCGTCAACGTGGGAGTTCGCTTGTGTGCAGGCGGTTTGGAGCGCGAGCAAAAGGGCAACAAAAGTAATGGTTTTTTTCACGGTATGATCCTTTTGATAAATAGATTCACTTGGTTTATGTGCTTGGATTCAAAATTAGTGTTCGGCTTAGTTATGTGTGCAACATCTAATTAAGTTCAACACAGTCTAAATACGCCAAGCTGACTGCAAGCTTAACGGCTTTGCAGCAGGTCCTCTAGAGCGGGCCCTCTAAATAGGAGTGCCGCTTGGCGTGTGATCGCACGTCGTAAAGTATTTTTAATACTACAATTACCGCGAGTAACCAGACGGGAGATTGAAAATAGTTAAGTAAGAACGCGCCACCCAGCAAGCCCGCGTGCATTATCACCACGTTTTTATAAGGCAGCATCATCAGCCCATCGACGTCGTGTTTGAACACTTCGCCGCGCAAGATAAAGTGCTCGATGAATGAAACGAGGTGGCTCATTACCAAACCTGCAATAGCCAGCAAGATGTAGGGGGAGTGAAGGCTTATAAAGCTCAGCATAATGGCCATGCCGTCGGCCCCCAAAGCCAGGAAACCATCAAATTCACGACCAAAGTACTGACTGGCTTGCAACGACTCAAAGCCCAATAGCTTCCAGAGCAGTAAACCATGCCCGATCCAAAAAATGCCGTAGTGCAATACGAAGAAACCAATCAATAGTAGTTTGGACCATGCCGAACTGCGCAACACCACGAGCAGCATTTTCAACATGTTGAAGCCGCCGATGATCAGGTTCTCTATCCAAAAAAGTGCCAGCACAAAGCTTGCATCCCACTCGTAAAATAAAACACCACACAGTGGAATTAGGTTGGCGGCGATTAAAACAATGCTGGATAAGCGGCTGCGGAGCATACAGAGTTGGCTTTAGCGATCGCGTAATGGTTCGATGGCTTTCTTGTTGCCATGTTCATCCACACAAACGAAAGTAATGTTGCTCTCAAATAGAACCATTTCGGAGTTGGGCGTATAGCGTGCGCCAAAAACCTGTACCGAGTAGGTGACCGATGAGTTGCCAACTCGGGTCTGGGTGCACTCAAAGCGCAATATTTGGCCTTCTCGTATGGGGTGCTTGAACTCCACGTTATCAAGACCTATCGTCACAAAGTGTTGGGCTTGAAAGTCTAAACTCACGCGTATGTAGGCGATCTCATCAATCCATTTAAGTAGGGTTCCGCCGAATAAAGAACCATAGTCGTTGAGATCTGCGGGAAGAACAATTTTATAATGCTGCATACGGACGTTAGGGGTTAAGAGTAGGCCGGTTAACGAATCTACCACAGGCGATGCTCTTGAGCGTTTTAGAACATCAAAATTTACATTTATTGAACCAGACAGGCTATGTCAAATAAGCGAACGCCAACTGAGATAAAGCTACACCAAAAATCGCGAGTGCTTGAGGTTTCGTTTGAAGAAGAGACCTTTATGTTGCCCTGCGAGTACCTGCGAGTGCATTCCCCTTCAGCTGAAGTGCAAGGGCATGGGCCGGGTCAGGAGGTTTTGCAAAAGGGTAAGGAAACCGTCAACATCGTTGCCATCGAGCCAGTAGGGCACTATGCTGTACGCCTTATTTTTGACGATTCGCATAATTCCGGCCTGTACAACTGGAGCTTATTGTATGAGCTCGGCATCAATCGCCAAAGTAATTGGCAGGCATACCTAAAACGCTTGGAGCAAGCGCAGCATTTGCGCATTTCGCAGGATAACGATAAATACATGATGTGAGGTGTGGCCAGGAATGTGATCCGCCAGCAACTTGAAACTACTTATGACAAATTCAGAGAAAACAACTCACTTCGGATTCAAAGACGTTGATGTCGATGAGAAAGAATCCTTGGTCGGCGACGTATTCCATTCCGTTGCGCGTAACTACGACCTGATGAACGACGCCATGTCGATGGGCGTACATCGAGCATGGAAGTGGTTTACGATTGCTCAAAGCAAGGTGGGAGCGGGTGATCAAGTCCTTGATTTGGCCTCTGGCTCTGGTGATCTAGCAATCAAGTTCGCTAAAAAAGTGGGTCCAGAGGGACACGTCTACGTGACCGATATCAACGAGTCAATGTTGGCCGAGGGCCGCCGCCGCTTGACCGACGCGGGCATTGTGGCCAATGTCGATTTTGAAATCGTAAATGCTGAAGAGCTGCCATTTGAAGACAATCAGTTTGACTGCATCTCGATCAGCTTTGGCCTGCGGAATGTCACCCACAAAGACGTAGCGCTTAAAGAAATGCAACGTTGTTTAAAGCCGGGTGGTCGAGTTTTGGTATTGGAGTTTTCACAACCGACCAATGAAACCTTCCGTAGCATTTATGATGCTTATTCATTTAACGTTATCCCCAAGTTGGGCGAGCTCTTGACGCAAGACCGCGACAGTTATCAGTACTTGGTTGAATCGATTCGCAAGCACCCAACTCAAGAAACCCTAAAGTCGATGATGTTAGAGGCTGGTTTTGACCGCGTTCGGTACCACAATCTGACCGGTGGCATCGTGGCTCTCCACATTGGGTATAAGTATTAATGCTGTTAGATGTTTTAGAACTTTTTAGTAACCGCACGCTGGCGCACGATGCGGCAAGCCTCGAGCGGCTCGAACGCTTGCAAGGCAAGACTATGGTGCTGACCATCAAGCCGATTGATCAGTCTTTAGCTGTTACGCCTTATCCCGAGGGTTTGGAGTTTTCTCAGCAAATACCGGACGCTATCGACGTTACTTTGCGCGCCACGGTGGGTGCATTGCTAAAAATCAGTCGCGACGGCTTCGACAAAGCTGAATTACAACCGGGCGATTTAGAGATCGAGGGCGACCCTATTGTCGGACAACGATTCGCTATGGTTCTGGCTGAGTTAGACATTGATTGGGACTCGTTGTTGCGTGAGCAATTCGGTGATGCCCCTGCGCAAGTTATTCAATTTGCATTTGGGCAGGCCAAGGATTTTGCGGAGACCACGCGCGAGCATCTAAAAATTATGACTAAGCGTATTCTCAACGAAGATCTGGATATGGTTGTGCCTCAGAGCGAGGTGGATGAAGTACTGGATCAGATCGATGACTTACGCGCTGACAGCGACCGCTTATTTGCACGCATGCAGCGAGTTCAAAACAAACTGGGCTCTGAAAAATAGTCTTTTGCAAACTTGTGTTTGCATTTTTTCGAACCCTGATCGGCTTATTTTTCCGCACAAGAAACTATGAAGAACACGGTAAGGTCTAAGCCGAAGCTGTCACGCTTATTGGAAGTGCGTCGCGTTTTTAAGCGCTACAATTTACTTGCGCTGCTTGACGATTTTGAGTTGCCCAAGCCTGCTCGCTTTGCAGCACGCCTGCTGTTGGGTCAGTCTCGCACAGCTGAGCAAGAGCCGCGTGGGCCTAGATTGCGCAGAGCGCTAGAGGATTTAGGGCCAGTATTCGTCAAACTTGGCCAGGCTTTATCAACCCGCCCTGATCTAGTTCCAGCAGATATTGCGGTTGAACTTGCTAAGCTGCAAGATGAAGTGCCGCCATTTGACTCAGAGCGATCTATGTCGATTATTCAATCTGCTTACGGCGATCAGCTTGATGCTATTTTTTCTCACATCGACCCCACTCCACTCGCCTCAGCCTCGGTTGCGCAAGTTCATGCGGCAGTCTTGCAAGACGGTTTAGCAGTTGAGGGCCAGGCAACCTCGTTTGAATCAGGCGAGCCAAGCGGTGCAACGACGCACAATAATGTCGTTATCAAGGTGCTCAGACCCGGTATTGACGCGGTTGTGCGCAGCGATCTTGAGGTAATGCATTTTTTCGCAGGTTTATTGCAAAAATACTGGGCTCGCGGTCGACAGTTCCGCCCCAAAGAAGTTGTTCAAGAGTACCAAGCGACCATACTTGGCGAGTTAGATCTGCGCGTCGAGGCCGCTAATGGCGCTCGCATGGGTGCAAATTTTGAAGATCTTGATGTGATCTACGTGCCCCGAATTTACTGGGACTATACCCAGCGCGAAGTGCTGGTTATGGAGCGCATTTACGGCACGTCTATGCGTAACTTGGACGCAGTAAAAGCGAATGGCGTTGACCTAGAAAAATTGGCCGCTAATGGTGTGAACGTGTTCTTTAAGCAAGCCTTTGAGGACAATTTTTTTCATGCCGACATGCACTCGGGAAACATCTTCGTATCCGATGCGGGTAAGTGGATAGCCATCGATTTCGGCATTATGGGCACTTTGAATAACGCCGATAA
>CAZOIG010000531.1:0-2410 GCA_964579235.1 uncultured Gammaproteobacteria bacterium | reverse complement strand
ATTTATTGTTGCCATTGACGCAGGTCATGGTGGCGAAGACCCAGGCGCAATCGGTTATACGGGCACGCACGAGAAAAAACTGGTGCTGCAAATTGCTGAGCGTTTGCGCGATATCATCAATGCAGATGAGGGTATGGAAGCGCGGCTCACGCGCACGGGTGACTACTTCTTAAAGCTGCAACGCCGCAGAGAGATGGCGCGTGAAGAAGGCGCCGATGTGTTTTTGTCAATTCATGCGGACGCGTTTACTAAAAGCTCAGCTCGCGGCTTCTCAGTGTTTGCGTTATCTCAACGAGGGGCCACCAGCGCGATGGCTGGCGCTTTGGCCGACAAGGCCAACGCATCCGACCTGATCGGCGGCGTCAGCCTGTCTGATAAAGATGATGTATTGGCCAAAGTATTGGTTGATCTGTCGATGAATAACACCATCAGTGAGAGCGTCAATTTAGGCGGCAGGGTACTTAAAGAGTTGGGTAAATTGGGCCGTCTGCACAGTAAACGTGTGGAACAAGCGGGTTTTATGGTGCTTAAGTCTGCTGACATGCCTTCGATTTTGATTGAGACCGGGTTTATTACCAACCCCAATGACGAAGCGCGTTTACGAGATCCCGCGTCTCAACAACGCATTGCTCATGCGATCTATACGGCGCTTCATCAATATCGCCAGCAAACCCCTTATTTCGCCAATGCAAACTACGTAGCGCCGAGCGTCAACGCGCTGTCGAATGGAAGCTCGAGCCGCTCTGGCGGTGCTTCAATCAAGCACAAAGTCAGACGCGGAGATACGCTCTCAGAGCTCGCTATTCGTTATGGCACAACAGTTAAGCGGATTATGGCGGACAATAATCTGCGGCGTGACACGGCGGTTCTCGGGCAAGTGCTCACTATACGAACAACACGCACTGGCAATTCGGGCAATGCGGCAAATCCTGCGTATCACACGGTCGTACGAGGCGACTCGCTGTCCAAAATTTCCGCGCGCTACAATATAACCATGCGAGCGCTGCGAAGATTGAACAACTTAAGTTCTGATCAGGTTAAGATTGGCCAACGAATAAATCTGGGTTCAAGCCAAAGCGCCGCAAGCTCTGCGACAACTCCGAGTACGCATCGGGTTAGAAATGGCGACACTCTGTCAGAACTGGCTCAACGCTATGGCGTCTCGATGCGGCGTCTAAAGCAGCTGAACAATCTATCCAGCAACTCAATTCGTATTGGTCAAGTTCTGAAACTGCGCTGAGTCCTGCTTGGCTGATTTTTTTGTCTCGTTGTTTACTGCGTTTAACCCACTTATTAGCTGAATATGAATTCTCAAGCTCACAGAATTAAGGCGCTAGACCCTAAGTTGGTCAATCAAATTGCCGCAGGTGAAATTATCGAGAGGCCTGCGTCAATGCTGAAGGAGTTGATCGAGAATGCGTTGGATGCAGGCGCCACCTCAATTGCTATTGAGGTTGATAAGGGCGGTATGAAGCGGCTAAAGATAACCGACAACGGTCACGGCATTCTCAAGCATGATTTAGCCATGGCGCTGTCGCGTCACGCGACTTCCAAAATTGAGGAGCTTGCCGATTTGCATCAAGTCGCAACCTTGGGTTTTCGCGGCGAAGCGCTGCCTAGTATCGCGTCCGTTACCCGTTTGAAGTTAACTTCTCGAGCCAGCGAAGCGGAACACGCCTACGAGGTGAGCAGTGAGGGTGACAATGTAACCGCCGAGCCACGCCCAGTTGCGCACCCGATTGGTACAACCATCGAAGTGCGTGATTTGTTCTATAACACGCCGGCTCGTCGAAAGTTTTTAAAGCAAGAATCCACTGAATTCAAACACTTAGAGCAAGTTGTGCGGCGTATGGCTTTGGCTCGATTTGATGTGGCATTTAGTCTGAAGTCGAATGATCGCTATGTGTTGCAACTGCACGCCACTGAACGAGCTGACCCAGCGCGATTGCGGGCGGTTGCGGGTAAGGGCTTAGCAGATCACAGTGAATGGTTCGAACGTGAGCGTGATGGTATGCGCTTATCTGGCTGGACAGCTATGCCAAGCTATTCACGCAGCCAGGCGGACACACAGTATTTTTTCTTAAACGGGCGACATATTCGCGATAAGACCATTCTGCATGCAATTCGCTTGGGTTATCAGGATGTCCTGTTTCATGGACGCCACCCCGCGTACGTGTTGTTTTTGGAAATAGACCCCGCGGTGGTCGATGTAAACGTACACCCCACAAAACACGAAGTGCGCTTTAGCGATAGCCGTTCGGTACACGGGTTTGTGTTTCGCAGTATAGCGTCTGTGGTTAATGTGTCGGCGGCAGAGGCGAGCAGTTTACAAGTAGCTTCGCCTGTAGCCGGTGATGCGGCAGATCAGCAGATTACCGAGCAAATGGGGATCCGCCACTCCTATACCTCA
>CAZOIG010000530.1:0-6026 GCA_964579235.1 uncultured Gammaproteobacteria bacterium | reverse complement strand
GAGAAGTGTCAGTCGCATCCTCAGGTTCGCTGGGTTGGCACGCACTCAACAGGGCTACACTTAATAATGCTAGTACAGATTTAGTGGGTGAAAAGAGGTCGAATTTATTCATTGCTGATGGGTTACGTAAGGAATTCCTGTGTTCGGGTCGTGCAAAACATCTAATTTTGTGGCGAACAGCTTTTCCATGTTTGCTTTGGTAATCAGCTCATCAACGCTGCCGGACGCAACCAGCTGACTGCACTGCATAGCGAGTAAACGATCGGCATAACGCGCGGCTAAATTAATATCGTGAGCCACCATAACCACCGCTACTCCCGCATCGCTAAAACGACGGATCGCGCGCATGAGGTCCGCCTGATGCCCCAAATCGAGCGCCGAGGTAGGTTCATCAAGCAACAGTAAGCGATTAGAGTTGAGTGGGCTGGGGATGTCGTCAGCGCGCCAAATTTGGGCAAATACCCGAGCAAGTTGCACGCGCTGCTTCTCACCGCCAGATAGGTCGGTGTAGTAGCGTTTTGCCAGATACTCAATGTCCATGCTCTGCAGCGCTGCAGTTACTATTTCTTGGTCTATTGCAAAACCTGAATCGTGAGGAATGCGCCCCAACATCACCACTTCTTCAACCAAATAAGGTGAATTGAGTAAGCTGATTTGCGGCAGTGTTGCCACTTGCCGTGCACGCAGCTTGGGCGTTTCTGAAAAGCCGTTGAACGTGAGTCTGCCACTTGATAGTGGTGCACTGCCAGCTATGCCGTTTAGTAGGGTGGATTTGCCCGCGCCGTTTGGACCAATGATAACCAAGAGCTCGCCAGCGTAAACCTGAAAGCTCGCGCTGTCGACGATCAGCTCATTTGAGTTGGGCACATTGATCGAGACCAGCTCGGCATCAACTAATACCTGTGTCGCTGACTTAGTCATCACAAAGCACCGAATACGCGATTACGATTTCGCAGCAATGAAATAAAGAACGGCGCACCAAAAAATGCAGTAACCAAACCAACCGGTAACTCAACGGGCGCAGCCACCGTACGCGCTACGGTATCTGCTAATAGCAGTAGTGTTGCGCCGCCGACGGCCGAGTAGGGCAGTAATCGTTTATGGTCCGGGCCGATCAAAATTCGTACGATGTGCGGCACGATTAAGCCCACAAAGGCGATAGTGCCCGCTAAAGCAACCGAGGCGCCAACGCCGAGCGCCACGATCATAATGATGGTGAACTTTGTGGATTGCACCGAGATACCTAAATAGCGAGCTTCGGATTCACCCAGAAGCAGGGCGTTTAAAGCAGTGCTGAAACGCGGTAAAGCGGCCAACACAACGAGCGCGGTACCGGCAGCAAATAGAACTCGCTCGGTATTTGCGCCGTCTAGCCCGCCCATACGCCACAGGCTTATGCGGCGCAGCATTTCACTGTTGGCGAAAAACTCAACCAAGTTGGTGAGGCCGCCCGCAATAGCCGTTACCGCTATACCCGCCAATAGCATGGTCGCTACCGAGGTTCCAGTGGCGGAGGTGGCAAGGCGATAGACTATTGCGACGGTCACGGCACCCCCCGCAAACGCGCCTAGGGAGACCAGGCTGATGCCCATAGCACCTTGTAGCCATTGAGTTTGGCCTACGAGGAAAATCATTAGAGCGGCACCGGCTGAGGCGCCAGCTGTGACTCCGATTAAGGAGGGGTCGGCCAGAGGGTTTCGGAATAAACCTTGGGTAGCAGCGCCACACATCGCTAACATCGCGCCGACTAAGGCGGCAAGCAATGCGCGCGGTATTCGAATTTGGAACAGAACTAATTCAGAGCGACTGACTTCTGCTGTAAAAAGAGTACTGGATAATTGGCCCAGATCGAGCGCTACCGCACCGAGCAAAATCGCCATCAAAAACGCGATGGGCAAACTCAGTAAAAGTGTAGCGCGAACCAGCATGCTTGAATCCTGGGATGTCTCGTTAGTTCAAATACGGTCCACAGTATAAAACGATTATTTGGGGCCATTGCTATTCAATGGCCCCAAACATCACTTTAGTTTGAGCTGGGTTTACCCAGCATTACTGTGGCTTTGCCAGTGCCTAGAAAGCGTAACGTAGACTTACTTTAGACTGGCGACCCAGCGTATTGTAGCGTTCGCCAAAGCCTAATAAATCGAGTGTAAAGTCTTGATCAAATACGTTGTCGATATTAGCCAGAACACTTAAGCGCTCGTTGATTTGATACTTGGCATTCACATCAAATAGTAAATAACCACCCACTTCTTGACCTGAAAGATCAAAGCGGTTGCTTTCGGCTTTTACATCAAAACGCAGGCTCAGCTTATCAAAGTCGCGTGCAGCACTTAGTTTGATGGTGTGCTGTGCGCGGTCATCCAGCGGTACACCAGTATCTAGGTTAGTGGCTTCTAACAAGTCGATGGAGCCGGCCAAACGCCAGTCGGCTAGGTCGAAGGAAGCTTCAAATTCGGCACCTCTTAGCTCGGCTGAACCTACATTGGCGGCAAGAAACGTGAATGGGTCAAAGCTGAATAAGTTATCAACTTGGGTGTCGAAAAATGACACACGCCAATCGATGCCTTCCGTGCTGCCGAGTAAGCTCAATTCAACCGATTCAGACTCTTCAGGCAATAGATCTGCATTACCGAAGAACGGGAAGTACAAGAAGTTGAAGGACGGCGCTACGAAGGCAGTTCCGTAGCTCAGAACAATGCGCGTATCGTCGGCGAAGTCGTAGTTAACCGCAAGGCTTGCATTGGTGTCGCTGCCATAGGCTGAGTTGTCGTCGTAGCGCAACGAGCCGACAAAGCTGAAATTGCCCAATTGAGATTGCCCAAGCGCAAACACGCCAGTGTTGTCGCGTTGATCAACAGGGTATTGAGTGCTGGATTCGATGTTCTCATCAAAGTAGTCAAGACCCACGGTGATGCTGTGATTTTCATTTATGCTGTACGCCAACTCGGTGCCAAGACTATCGCGCTCGGTAATGAATAGCGACGGAAAGGAACTAAACGTATCGGTTTCGTCCTCATTGATGCCCGCAACAGTAGTCCAAGTGAGAGCTTCAGACAATTCGGTTTTGAATTGCAAGGCCGTGCTCATTGTTTTGGTGCGGGTGTTATCGCCAACGTCGGCACCAAAGGTGTTGTCGAATTCGGCCGTGTTGTCGCTGTATAAAACCGATAGGTTAATCTCAGTGCTATCGCTCAGCTGATAGCGCCCGCCCAAGCTGTAGGCTGTTTCTTCAAAGGCGTCTAGGTCGTCGTTGCCGCCACTTAAAATCGACGTACGGTCAATGCCGTCAGTTTCTTCGTAGTCTGCGCTCACATGAAAAGAGAATTTTTCACCGCTGCCATTTAGGGCTATACCGTATTCAACTAAAGAGTCGTTACCCGCTGTCGCGTGAACTACGCCGCGGCCTTCACCGCCTTTTTTAGTGAAAATCTGAATGACTCCGCCGACCGCATCAGGGCCGTAAATACCCGCTAGCGGGCCTTTGACCACCTCTACGCGCTCGATGGCTTCTACTGGGTAACTGTTGAGTGCCGCGGCGCCTAGAGTGGCACTGCCGACACGGACGCCATCAATAAGCACGATAATTTGCGAATTTGCTGTACCACGCACAAAAACACTGGTTACCGAGCCGCGTCCGCCCGAATCGCGAACACTCAGGCCTGAAACCAGATCGAGTAATTGAGTTAAGTCTTGTACTTGAGTTGCCTCTATGTCTTCGCGAGTTAATACGTGCGAAGTGGCAAGGACGTCATTTAGCGTCTGACCGCCCTTGGCCGTCACCACGATTTCTTCCTGAGCTAGGGCAGGAGTCACTAAGAGGCTGGCCGAAATGGCCAATGTGCTTGCGCAGAGCGCAAGTGGTTTTAAAGAGAAAGTCATACTGTTCACCTTACGATCTAAAACTAGATCGATATTAATGGGTTGTGTAAGGTGACAAAGCGAGGAAACAAAGGAAAGAGCGTGAGGCAGACGTAAAACACCGCAACAGCGCGTTTACCCTTGGATGAGAGCCCTCCGCTCCATCAACGGTTGTGATCACGCTCTGATCTAACTTCGTCTACAAGGCACGAAAATGGATCAAAGTGATGGGCTGGTTCCGGACTGACGTGCGAAGCACGAACACCGTTGCGGGGGCAGTGTTGGATTAGTGACCAACTTCCCTAATTAAGTAAGCGACCATAAAAAGCTAAAGCCGCGTAACACCCGAGATCAGCGCAGAGTATAGGCGTTGATTTTATTCTGTCAATCGGAACCGCAGCGGTTACCGAAATACATTTGCTTGGTCTCGAGTCGAGGTAGATTCAATAAACACGATTTGTTTATTGAAAACGGCTTGAGAGAGCGTGATCTAAACACTAAACTTCGCCCATGCTGATGTGTCTCAAAAGAGGTTCTGATTCTATCCAAGCTTTGGCTCGGGTGATGACTCTTGTGATGGTGTTGCTTATTGCAATGCCGGTGCTGGGTCAGTCTCTACAGTACGCTAGCTCTGACTCCAGCGAACCAGAACTCTATTTGCTCTGCACCTCGAGCGGTTATCAATGGGTAACCTTCGAGCAGCTGAATAGTTTAAGTACCTTTCAGAATGGCGAGCTCAGCGCTAAGCAATTAGACGACAGTCTGAGCGATTCGTTTGTTGAGGTGTCTCAACACTGCGTTGCCTGCAAATTGTTTGAAGTGCCAGCGCTCGTCGAGGCGATCGATACGAAGGCTTTTGCTTGGAATACCTCTAAAGCGGCAGTCGATACTTATACTGAACCCGATTATTCGGCGTCATTAAACTCCCCAAGGCTCGCTAGGGCAACACCTACACAGCCCCTACTGGACAGCCCCTACTGGTCTTAGGCTAGTTGTATTCGCAGCCACTGATTGCTGCGCCCCGCTCGTTTTACCCAGCGTCGTATATCACCGCAATGCTTGCGAGGTCTGGTCTCGAGCCAGTGCATTAGAACGTCTTTAGCTTAGAGATTTACCGATCTTGCAGATTGTTTGAATGCACAAATATTTTTTCTGTTGTAGGAATTTAAAATGAAGTTACTTAATACTTTTGTGAGCTTAACGCTCGCAAACCTCTTGTTCTGCACAAGCGTGCAGGCCCACGAAAACCACTCATCTAACGCTGTAAGCACGCCGTCTAGCCATGCTCCCATTGGCGTAATGGGCGATCATTTGCACAAGCAAGGCGAGTGGATGATGTCGTATCGATACATGCACATGAAGATGGATGGTAATCGTATCGGTTCTGATCGCGTCTCCGCTCGGAGCATTGTTGGTACTATGATGAACCCCGGACAATTTATGGTTGCACCAAGCAGTATGCCCATGGAAATGCATATGGTGGGTGCCATGTACGGTTACAGCGATAGTTTGACGATTATGGCGATGACGAATTTTGTTAGCCAAGAGATGGATCACTTAATTCGTAATGGTAATACCTTTACCACTGAGTCATCCGGCTGGGGCGATACAAGTGTGTCGGCGCTTTTAGGATTGATCGACACGCCCACCCGTAAGCTCCATGCCCAAATCGGTTTGAGTCTACCCACCGGGTCAATCGACGAGCGCGACGATACGCCCGCGATGCAAGATGCCTTTTTGCCCTACCCAATGCAGTTGGGGTCTGGGACTTACGATATCAACATGGCGGTTACGTTTACGGCTAAACGAGAATCCTTAAATTGGGGCGCTCAAGCGCGGGGCATTTTTAGAACCGGCGTGTCAGACGAGGGTTATACACTCGGTGATCGGGCTGAGTTAACCGCTTGGTTGGCAAAAGATTTGAGCCAAATGTTCAGTGCTTCGGCACGGTTATTGTTTGCTTCACAAGGACGCATAGACGGCGCGAACCCTGTGCTGAATCCAATGATGATTCAAACGGCAAATACTCAGCTGCAAGGTGGCCACCGCGTCGATTTATTGTTAGGTGTTAACGTCTTGCTGGCTAATGGGCATCGTCTGGCGCTAGAGTACGGTGTACCCTTGGATCAAGATTTGAACGGACCGCAGCTTGAGACTGATAGCGT
>CAZOIG010000529.1:0-2856 GCA_964579235.1 uncultured Gammaproteobacteria bacterium | reverse complement strand
TTTAGCCTGATCTCTTCGGATGGTCGCAATAATCTCGCCTTCCCCTAGTTGCTCCCGCTCGGCAGCCAAGAGGCTTTTTATGGTGCCCGCTACTGGCGCACTTATATGATAGGTCTCGGCATTAACTAAGGCGCGAGTACTAGACGGAAATAGTGGCGGCAAAAAAAGCGCCCAAAGGGAAATCACAATCAAAATTGCTGACGCAGTGATTTCAGTACTTGTAGTGGCGCTACTCCCATCTTCTCTCTAGAAATTTGTTAAACAACGCGTAAGAGGCGCTTTTAGGTGGTGACTTGACTAACTATTGAGCTATATCGACTTTTTTGCACTGCTTAGTCTGACCCTCAAAATAGGGTTCAACCAGCATAAACGGCCCGTGATTGTCCAAGTTAAGGGTGCAAAGTCGTTTAGACTCACGGTCAACCAAAAGCAGCGCCTTCACGGATTGTTGGGTTGGGTGAGCTGTGGTAACCCTCCAACCCATACCTAATTCGCCGTCGCTCACCGTGCCGAGCAAATTTTGGTCTTCTTCGGCGCATTCGGTGGTCACGCATTGAATTACATCAAGTGCGCTGTCGCCGTTGCGGTTATCAATATTGAAACTCAGTAAAGCGAAAAGCTTTTGGTCGGCCTGTTGTTGATCCGCGTGGGTAACGTTGAGCGCAAGCACAAATGTTGCGATGAGTAAAAAATATCTACTCATTTGGCTAGAGCCTTTGCGTCGCTGAATAAAGACTCGATTTGAGCTACACCGGACGTAAGCAGACTTCCCGCCATGTGGTGCGCGCCGACAAACTCAACTAATGCCGCGTATTTAGCTTCGATGAAGTTGCGTTGGCTTTCTTCATGCAGCAGAGCAGAGTCAATCTTGCTCAAGTAGTCTTGTTCACCAACGCTGAATGCTTTTTCGGTTGACTCTCGCACACTGGCTCTGAACGCCACCATGTCTTGTTCGAGCTGAAGCCTTTCTAAGGCACCCGCAAACGATTCAGAGTGAGATGACAAACTATCATTTGTTCCAGCCAAGGCGCGGCTTAATTTTTGCTCGTTAGCGCGTTGCAAAAACTCTATTTCGCGCAGCTTATGTTTTGAGTGTCCACCTTTATATAGGTCCCACTCGAATTGAATTCCTATCTCATAGTCCTCAATACGACTCGGTCCACCGAAAACGGTTTCGGCCGCATCATCGTACTGGTACAGGGCAACCGCGTTAATTCGTGGAAGCCGTTTAGCTTTTTCTTTCTTGGCTCTGGCTTTGAGTAAGTCAATTTCTGATCGCAGACCCATGATGGTTGAGTCAACGCTCTCTATTTGGCTCTCGCTCGGCGTGTTTAAGTCAGCGATTGCCGCCTGGTCAGCTATGGTAGGGATATCTGCGGTTCCGCCCAACATGCGTTTATCCATGTAGTGACGATTCCGCGAGGTGTTTGCTTTTAGAAGTTCGCGCCCCTTTTTAGTATTTAAAAAGTGCAGTTTGATCGTATTAAGCTGGCCTGATGTGATGAGGTTCAGTTCGAGTTTCTTATTCGCGTTGTCCAGCTCTGTCTTGAGCATGTTTAGCGTGCGATCGTATGACAAATCAAGTTCTTTAGCTTTGGCAACTTCCAAATAGGCTGAGGCCATACCGAAAGCAATTTGGTTTTGCTCGTTACTCATTGCCTTTTTCGCATAGTCTGCGTAGACCTTTGCTTCTTCTAAGGCGCTCGTCAGCTCTCGGTCAAATAATGGCTGTTCAATGATTGCCATATAGCGAGAATTGTCGAAGCGATTTACTCCCGAAAGCACCAAACTGGACTGTTGTGCTCTGATATCTTGACGCCTTCTTGCTTCGACGCCTGTAATCATGATTGAAGGAAATAATGAGCTCCGCGCGGCTTTTACTCGGGCGTCCATAGCTTGCTTTTCAAGCGTGCTCACTGAGCCTTCGCTCAGAATTTCGATTTCATTATTAATGGCATCAACAAGAGGCCCAGCAGCAGTATTAAAGCTGAGCCCTAGGGCCATGACAAAAACGAGTGCAGTGCAGTTCTTGGATTTGCGAATAGTTGGTTTCACAGAAGGACCCCGTATAACGTTGAGAGAAGTGAAAACGTTACTCAAACAAGGTGCTGCCTGCCACATCAATGCTCAAAAGCCTGGTTCGACTCGTCATTATTGCGCTAGTCTCGCTACCCATCGAAACGTTCAACCTAAAAATCAGTAAAGAGTATCGTCGAAGAGTCGATAAATATCAATTCAACATTTGTAATGCATTTAGTCTCTGTAAGTTCGCTATGCTCCAACCAACTCACTAGCAGGTTCAAAAAAATGAATTTCTTCCCCAAAGACCTAGACCCGAGTCAAATGTACAAGCTGTTGATTGGAGGGGTTAGCCCTCGGCCAATCGCTTGGGTATCTTCTGTATCAAATAACGGTGTGGTGAATCTGGCACCGTTTTCGTTTTTCACGGTGGCAAGCGCTAATCCACCGATACTCTGCTTTAACCCTCTCTACAACGCGTCGGCTTCAGCCAAAGATACCTTGCAAAACATACGAGAGCAGGGCGAATTTGTCGTGAACACCGTTGGCTTTCGTGACCTTGAGCGGATGAACAAAACTTGTCAGGAACTGCCATCTGAAGTTGACGAGCTCGAGTTTACTGATATTCCTAAAGCGTCGTCAGAACTCGTAACACCGCCGCGCATTGCCGATGCGCTGGTGAGCTTTGAATGCACACTGAATCAAATTGTTGATTTAGGCAGTGAGACACTGTCTGGGCATTTGGTGTTGGGCGATGTTGTTTGCGTTGCTGTTCAAGATCACGCAATCAGTGATTATAAAATAGATGCAGACGCGTTCGATGCCGTTGGCCGAATG
>CAZOIG010000528.1:0-9456 GCA_964579235.1 uncultured Gammaproteobacteria bacterium | reverse complement strand
CCTATCGCGCCAGCCAGTTGCTTTTTTAATTTCTGTTCACTGGCGGCGAGCAAAGCGAGATGGCCACCTGCCGAATGACCGAGGATAATGACTTGCGAGCTTCCTGTACGTTGAGCAATCTCTGATACGCCCAACAAGCTGCCGTTTAATACGTCGTCAAGACTCCCTGGCCAACCACCGCCTTCCTGCCCAGTACGTCGATATTCTAATGACCAAACAGGGTAACCTGCACGACTCAAGGCGGTGCTTAAGGCGTGGGTGTGCTGGATATCAAAAGTAGCTAGCCAGCACCCGCCATGCACCAAGATCAGTAATACATCGTTGGCCTTTGACTCGGTTTTAGGTAACCACAGTTCGCCGAACTGTTGGGATGATTCGCCGTAAGCAATGATTTGTGAAGGTTCGTCGCGAACTACTTGCAAGACTTCAGAATAGGGTGTGTTGGAGCGAAGCGTTACCCCACCATCGCGGTTACTGGATTGTGAAGAGCTGACGGCTGACATCGTCAACCCCAGTAAAACAATGATTTGGCGAGCAAGTAGTTTCATGATTTGAGCTGGTGTGAACCAGTGGTTTTCTTTAATGGTCGGTAAGTTTGAAGGAGCGGAACGCAAACCACAGATATTACGCATTGATTTACTTTCATAGGCAGCCTAACTAGACTAAGCCTTAGTTCTATCCACGGGTGTAACGATGGGTATATCGACTGGTCTATCACCGAGTATATCAACGATCTTTAGCGAGGATGTGTGGTGCCAATCCGCGTTTTAACTAAATCGCCAATAATCGGAAACTGAGAAACGGAAATTGAAGTGAGCAAGCAAGCCTCTAATAAAAGCCCCAACAATGTCGTGATCGTCGGCGCGAGTCATGCCGCCGCCGAGACGGTTGCACAATTGCGAAAACAAGGGTGGGAACATGGCATTACTGTGATTGGTGATGAGCCACAGCTTCCGTATCAACGTCCGCCTTTGTCAAAAGCGTATTTCAACGGTGATGTTGATTCGGCTAAGTTGCTGATTCGCCCTGAAGAGTATTATGAAAAGCTTAATGTCAGCCTACGTTTAGGTGAGCGGGTAGCCAAGCTGGATACCCACAGCAATACACTATTACTAGAGAACGGCGATGCCATTAATTATTCCAAGAGCGTATTGGCGACCGGCACACGCGCCCGATTACTGCCAATAGAGGGCGCCGACGCTGACAACGTGCTCTATCTGAGAACGCTGGACGACGTTGATAATATTCGTTCACGTATCGGCGAGCAGAGTAATTTGTTGATTGTTGGCGCGGGCTACATCGGTTTGGAAATCGCCGCATCAGCCGTTAAGCAAGGCGTAAAGGTGACAGTGCTAGAGGCGCAAGATCGCGTACTCGCGCGAGTCACTAGCCCAGAGATATCTGAGTTCTATCAGCGTATTCATGCAGAAGAGGGTGTTGATATTCGGCTTGGCGTTGGCCTGGCTGTGTTTGAGCACAGCGCTAATGCAGGCTCGTATGCTTTGCTTGCAAATGGCGAGCGTGTGGCGTTCGATAATGTAATTGTGGGTATTGGTGTGGTACCCAATACTGAGCTAGCGGCTGAAGCTGGTTTAGAGTGTGATAATGGGATTGTGGTTGATGAATACACGCGCACCAACCATGCGGATGTGTTTGCGATTGGTGATTGCAGTAATCATCCCAATCTCTTGTACCAGCGTCGAATTCGCTTGGAATCTGTACCGAATGCGGCCGAGCAGGCAAAGGTCGCAGCGGCCTCAATATGTGGAACCCCCGTTGTTTACGACGCCGTTCCTTGGTTTTGGTCAGATCAGTACGACGTCAAACTACAAACCGTTGGCTTGCTAGAAGGTTACGACCAAGCCGTAGTGAGGGGCGATACGACTTCCCGCAAGTTTTCAGTGTTTTACTTGCAACGTGGTCGAGTACTCGCGATTGACGCAGTCAATTCGCCTGCGGAATTCATGATTGGTAAAAAGATGGTCGCTGCGCAACAAGAGCTCACGGCCGAAGCGATTGCTGACACTCAGATAAGCGTCAAAGCGTTGCTACAGGCTTAAGCGCTGCAGCGAAATAGAAAGCTGCGGTAAAAACAGATGCTGTTCCCTAAGCGGAGTCGAAAACCCGAAATGCCGAGTTTTCAACTCCCTTACTATGCGTTTACTGTTTTGTTTCTTTAGTCTTATTTCGCGTAGCTGATGACTTCGATTTCAAGCGAGTCGTGCAGCAAAAAATAAAAGCGCTGACCTGGCTCATAATCACGATGCCCAAAAGGCTTTAAGCCTAAGCCTTCGACGCGTGCTTCAACCGCGTCTAGATTATCAACCACCACGCCTAAGTGATTCAGGTTGTTTAGATTGGTCTCACTCAACTCGCCGCTATCGTCGAGTGTTGGGGGCTGATAAAGAGCTAGATAAGAGTTCTCGCTGCCAACGTGCACCGTGTAGCCATTATTCAGCGCTTCTCCGCTCCAGCGAACCTGCCAATCGAATATGTTTACTAGTTTCTCAGCAATCTTCTTCGGCTCTCTTACCGTTAGGTTGGTGTGCTCTAAAAATGCGCTCATAATTTACTCCTCAAATTGTTGATAGTTAGGCTTGAGGTGTGTACTTTAATATCTCAAGTTAACTTGAGATCAAGCAATTTATTAGCTGTTATGCAAAAAGACTCATTGAAAACTATTGGCTTTGTTGCGCAAAGAACGGGTGCGTCTGTTTCGGCCTTACGCTTTTATGCCGATGAAGGTTTAATTCCCACCGTGCGATCGCCGTCGGGCCATCGGCTGTTTCATCGTTCGACCATTCGTCGAGTTGCGTTTATTTTGATTTCGCAAAACCTTGGCTATAGCTTGAATCAGATTAGAACCGCTCTCGAATCACTCCCGAATCAACGCACCCCCACGCAGGCTGATTGGAGTAGTCTCGCTGCGGCCTTCTCCAGTGAAATCGATCAGCGCATTCAAAGCTTGCAACAACTGCGTAACAAGCTCGATGGCTGCATCGGTTGTGGTTGTCTGTCTTTAGAGCATTGCGCGTTATACAACCCCGATGATGAGGTTGCAGAGCAGGGCGCTGGCCCACATTTGTTCGCTAGTTAGCCTTCGCTCAGATATTTTGGTGGCACTGAAACCCTATTTAACGCAATAATCTACGCATCGAGTACTTTTTCAGCGCGCCAGTATGTCATCTTTAATCCGAGTCTCATCCGATACGCAAAGCTCGGCTGAGCGTCAGTTTCACTTAACTAATGGGCGTATTAGCTACGCCTTTCGGGCCGCGCCCGAAGGCATACTCGAGCATCTCTTTTTTGGTGCAGCAATCTCTGACTTGGAGCACAGCTCACAAGTACCTCGCCGTGTTTTTCGCGGTTGTACTTTGGAGTTCGAGGCAAATCTGAATTACTGCCTAGATGATATCCCTCAGGAGTACCCCGTATTTGGTCGCTCGGACAATCGAGTACCAGCTTTACATGCCAAAAATGCAGACGGCAATACAACATTCTCTCCGCTGTTTGATTCGTATCGAATAGAAACTCAAAAGCCTAAGCTGGGTGATTTGCCCAGCGCGCGGGGTGGCGACTCGCAAACACTCATCGTTGTTTTGAAAGACGCGGTGTATGGTTTGCGGGTAGAACTGGCGTACACGATTTATCAACACCACGATGCGATCACACGCTCAGTCGTGTTGTTCAATGACGGCGAACACCCGATTGTGTTAGATCAGGTAATGAGCACCAACCTAGACTTGCCGCCTGATGAGTATGAACTGCTGCATTTTCGTGGATCGTGGTCGCGCGAATTCGAGCAAGTTCGCCATCCCGTCAGCAATGGTCGATTTGTGATTGAGTCAAACAAGGGCGCGAGTTCTAACTCGCACAACCCTAGTTTGATTGTGACTAAGCCGCACACAACTCAAGAGCACGGCGAGAGCGTGAGCTTGGCTTTGTTGTACAGCGGCTCCCACGCTTTTAATGTCGAGCAAGGCGAGTTTGATCACGTGCGTATCAATGCTGGCATCAGCCCATTCAATTTCAGTTGGCACTTAGCAGCCGGTGCCGAGTTTGCTTGTCCTGAAGTTGTTCACGTATTTAGTGATCAAGGACTGAATGGGATGAGTGCTGTGTGGCATGGGTTTATCCGAGACAAGATATCGCCGCCGCAATTTTCAACATCGCCAAGACCTACTTATTTGAATTCTTGGGAGGCACACTATTTTGATGTCTCAGAGCAAGCGGTCTTGAACTTAGCGCAAAAAGCTAAATCAGTTGGTGTGGAAATGTTGGTATTGGACGACGGATGGTTCAAGGGTCGTAATGACGACACCAGCTCGCTGGGCGATTGGTTTACGGACTCACAAAAATTTCCCAATGGTTTGGCGGCAACCGCTCAAAAGGTTAAAGCTTTGGGGCTAAAGTTCGGCTTATGGTTTGAGCCTGAAATGGTTAACCCCAGCAGCGAACTATTCGAGCAACATCCTGACTGGGTGCTGCAGGTGCCTCACCGCACACTCTCCACTGGTCGACAACAATTGATTCTTGACCTATCCAACGCCGATGTTGTTGATTATCTGTACGAACGCCTTGACCATTTCTTGGCCTCTGGACAAATCGATTATGTGAAGTGGGACATGAACCGGACGATGACCGAGCTGGGCTCACCGTCTCTTTCAGGTGAACTGCAACAGGAAGTCGGACACCGTTATATTTTGGGTGTGTATCGATTGCTTAAGCGAATTACCCAAGCCCATCCAAATGTTTTCTTTGAAAACTGTGCATCAGGCGGCAATCGTTTTGATCTGGGCATGCTCAATTTCATGTCGCAGGGCTGGGTCAGTGATATGTCGGAGCCGATCGGCCGTCTCGACATATTTAATGGCGCATCCCACATTTACCCGCCAAGTACTATGGCGTCGTACATTGGGCCTGTGCCGAGCCATCAAAATGCACGCATGGTGTCGCTAAAAACCCGCGCTGAAGTAGGTTTTTTCTGCGCCGCTCGAGGCTTATCGCTAAATCTCGATGATTTGGATACAGACGCAGACGCGCTTAAAACCTATGTTGAGCTGTATAAGGCCACTGCGGAGGATGCCGTTACAGGTAGGCTTGACCGACTTAAATACAGCAACAATGAAGTCGTCTGGCAGTTGAGCTCGGTCTGCGGGTCGCGCGTTTATCTGGGTTATTTTCATGTTCTTTCAGGGGTGAACCAACCCTTGCGCTGGGCACGCTTAATGGGGTTGGATGCAAACTCGCGCTACCAGTTACGCTCGCCGTACGCTGCGGCTGAATCTAATCAAGGTCAGTTTGGTGGAGACGAGCTCATGTCCAGAGGGTTAGACTTACCCAATCTAGATGCCATTCAGCACCAAGGCGACAAGGTCGATTATCGTCATACTTTACCCAAGGGTGACTTTGTCAGCGCCTTGATGATGCTGATCAAACACCAATAGGAGATTTCCAGTGTCGACACTCATTCAAGTTCCCTCCCTCATGCATATCGGCGCTGGTGCTTCTGCTCAGCTCGCGTCGGTTATGGGCGTACTTGGTTGCAGACGTCCTCTCATTATTACCGACCCAATGATGGTGTCGCTCGGTTATGTTGCCCAGCTCGAAGAGCATTTGAAGGCACACGGATTAGCCAGCGCCTATTGCGCAGACACACTGCCCGAACCCACGGCGGCTTCGCTTAAGCCAAGCCTAGCTATGCTGGCGGATGCGGATTACGATTGTTTAGTTGCCCTTGGTGGTGGTAGTCCAATTGATACCGCAAAGGCCTTGTCGGTATTGCATGTTTTTGGGGGCGAAATGCGCGACTACAAAGTGCCGCGCTCGGTTGACGAGTTTGGCTTACCAGTTATTGCGATACCAACCACAGCAGGCACTGGCAGCGAAGCAACTCGTTTCACCGTCATTACAGATGAGGCGACTGACGAAAAAATGCTGTGTGCAGGCGCGGCGTTTCTGCCACGGGCTGCTTTGGTCGACTATGAGTTGACTTTGACCGTGCCACCCCGCACGACTGCAGATACCGCAATAGATGCCCTAACTCACGCGATTGAGGCCTATGTGAGTCGCAAGGCGAACCCCTATAGCGATCAACAGGCGTTAGCGGCGATGCGTTTGATTGCACCTAATTTGCGCCGGGTTTACAGCGATGGCAGTGATCGCCAAGCTCGAGCCGATGTGATGTTTGGGGCAACTTTGGCTGGCATTGCGTTCTCAAATGCATCGGTCGCCTTAGTTCATGGCATGAGTCGCCCGATTGGTGCGTTTTTTCATGTTCCCCATGGCTTGTCGAATGCCATGCTGTTACCGACTGTTACACAGTACTCAATGCCGGCGGCGGTTGAACGCTATGCAGATTGCGCCAGAGAAATGGGGGTGGCTGAAAAGAGCCACAGCGATGAGCAGGCCAACCAACGCTTGATTGCCGAGCTGCATGCCTTAAACGAGGACTTAGCCGTACCCACGCCGATCGATTATGGTATCGAGAAACAGCAGTTCCTCGACTTATTACCAACCATGGCTGAACAAGCTGAAGGGTCGGGTTCGCCGGCCAATAATCCGCGAATTCCTTCTCAGCAAGAGATGATCGCCCTTTACAAGGGCTTAGTGGATTAGCCAGTGCTTAGCTAGCAGAGGCTGAAGCGGCTTCGACATAGGCCGCAGGGTCGATGTACATCAGCTTGACCACCGCGCGGCCAGGGCCTGCTTGCGCGAACCCACACACCATGATGTTGGTTTCGTCGTCCTCGTTTAGTACCCCAGGTACGTTGAACAATACTTCTCCCGTATCGCTGACCATCGGATTCAACTCTTTTTCTGCCTCAATACGCTCCTTGATATTGAGCATCATCATAGCTAGGTTTTTGCGAAATCGACTAAAGCTGATATCGCCTTGATGCTCTGAGTAATCCAGCATTAGGTCACAAATTACTTCTCCTTGTTGTGCCACACCAATCTGCAAAAACGGCTCGGTTTGACTGTCTACAAGTCGCTGATAGAGCATTTTAGACTCTTGTCGAGACGCGGTGAAAAATCGATTGTCTAAGGTGTCATTTAGCGCCTTTAAAAACTGCGCTGGATCGAGATCAATGGTTTGAAAACTCATGGAATATTTATATAGTTCTGTGTGTCCGTTTGTTGTTTCTTATTCTTCTTTCTTGTTTGAGTTTAACACCAAAGGCCTGCGCTTAGAGAAGCCGTAGGCAGGATATTTTGTGTTTATGTAACCATCGATAATGCGCAGATTTTTAGGCATTGGTTTACTACTATCAGCGTCCGCAACAGGCTATTATTGAAGCCTGAATTGTCGTTACTGGAAACGATAGATTGACTCTGCCGTATCGCCCCCAAGTACCCGCCAGCATGTACAGCGATTTGCAGCAGAGGTGCATTTGAGGCTTGCATCACTATGAGCACATCGAACCCCGTACGCTACGGCTTTTTGCTGCTGCCGAATTATTCAATGATCGCCTATTCTTCCGCGGTCGAAGTCCTGCGAATGGCCAATCGTTTACGTAAGGACACACTCTATGAGTGGCCTACCTACACGCTTGATGGAGAGCCTCTTGAAGCCAGCAATGGTATGACCCTGACGCCCGACGCAGCGCTCCCAGAAATGCACGATTTGCATGCTTTATTCGTTTGCTCGGGAGTAAGGGTGGGGCAGCAGTGGCGGCCGCAGATCAAAACTCATTTGGCCAAAGCGGCTCGGTCTAAAGTGATCTTAGGTGGTATTTGCACAGGTACACAAATCTTAGCTACCGCGGGTTTATTAGAGGGTTATCGTTGCACTATTCATTGGGAAAATTTAGCGAGTTTAAGAGAGACTTCGCCCAATATTGTGGTTACAGAAGAGCTGTTCGAGTTAGATCGTGACCGTTACACGGTATCGGGCGGCACGGCGCCAATGGATATGATGTACGAGCTGGTGAAACGCGAACACGGTAAGGAGTTGGCAGTGTCGATTTCAGAGCAGTTTGTCTGCGACCGAATGCGCGGCGAATACGATCGCCAACGCGTTCCACTTAAGTTGTTGATTGGCGCTGACCAACCCAAGCTGATCGAAGCCGTTGAGTTGATGGAATCTAACTTAGAAGAATTGGTCAACCTAGATGAATTGTCGAGTTTGGTGGGTGTCTCACGACGGCAACTTGAACGCTTGTTTCGTAAGTACCTAGGCTGTGTGCCGAGTCGCTATTATCTTGATTTACGCTTGAAAAAGGCTCGCCAGCTTTTGTTGCAAACCAGTATTTCGATATCGGATGTCGCTATCGCATGCGGGTTTGTCTCCGCTTCGCACTTCAGTAAATCGTATAGAGATATGTTCGGTATGACGCCTCGAGAAGAGCGCAGGCAACAACGCTTGCAGCTATAGCCATGCTGTCGCGTTAAAGGTGAAGCCTGCAAACGTCGCAATCTCAACACTTCAATTTGTCTGATAGAAATATTATCTGGTATCAATCTAGACTAGAATCACCTCGTACAAACATGACCCGTCAATGTCGGCATGGTCAGATTGAACCAACGGTCACTCAACTATGAGCATCAGCGTTTTCGACTTATTCAGCATCGGTATAGGGCCCTCTAGCTCGCATACCATGGGGCCAATGCTTGCGGCCAAACAGTTTGTTGACGAGCTAGGCGATGCTATAGATCTGGCCGCCGTTGATCGACTTCAAATTGACTTGTTTGGTTCTTTAGGCGCCACAGGGCGAGGTCATGGGAGTGACACCGCCGTACTCCTCGGGCTGGAAGGCGAAGACGCAGAAACCGTGGATGTTGATTCCATAGATGCTCGAATCAAAGCGATTCGCGATAACGCCAAGCTCAACTTATTGGGCAAATACACGATCAACTTCAACGAACAGAGTGACCTTGTTTTGCGCACTGATAAAACGCTCGAATACCATTCGAACGGTATGCGCTATCGTGCGTTCGATGCTGAACAAGCACTGGTGCTCGAACGCACGTATTATTCAATAGGTGGTGGCTTCGTGGTCAGTGAGAAGGAGGCCGCAGCGCCTCAAATTTCACTTGGCGAAGCCGCGGTTCTTCCCTTTCCGTTTCGTTCGGGCGACGAGTTGCTGCAATTGTGCGCCAAACACAATCTAACGGTTAGCCAACTCATGCTTGAGAACGAGAAGGTTTGGCGGAGTGAGGAAGAAATCCGCTCTGGGTTGCTGAATATCTGGCGGGTGATGCGCGAATGCGTTGAACGAGGATGCCAGCAAACAGGCTATTTACCGGGGGGGTTGAACGTAAAGCGCCGTGCTCCCGAGTTGTATAAAGCGCTGTGCTCTCGGCCTGAGCAAAGTCTTAAAGACCCCTTAAGTATCATGGATTGGGTGAATTTATACGCGATTGCGGTGAATGAAGAGAACGCCAGTGGTGGGCGTGTCGTTACCGCGCCGACGAATGGCGCGGCTGGCATAGTTCCAGCGGTGCTGCACTATT
>CAZOIG010000527.1:0-8250 GCA_964579235.1 uncultured Gammaproteobacteria bacterium | reverse complement strand
AAACGGCTTTAGCAACGCGATTTTTAAATAAATTTGGTTGAAAGCAGCGATTTTTTGCTTGCTGTTGAACCGATCTAACCGGCTCAGGTTGATTAGCGCAATGATGGATAAAATTAAACTGGCTCTCGCAGCACTGATTTTGGTTGGTGGCGTGTACGGTTACTATCAATTGCCCGTATGGATGGGGCCTGATGTCTCAATCCTGTTGCGGGTTGGCTTGATTTTGGTCGCAGTTGTTGCGGCTGCTGGCGTGGCTTTAGCATCTGAAACGGGCTCAGGTTTTGTGGAGTTTGCTAAGGGATCACGCACTGAGCTGCGTAAAATGGTCTGGCCTACTGGTGCTGAAGCGCGCCAAATGACTTTGATCGTATTGGTATTGGTCGTTGTAATAGCTCTTTTTCTTTGGGGCATAGATGCGATCGTGTTTGAGATCGTGTACGACTGGTTATTGGGAGTTGATTCTTAAGATCAACGAGCAGCTCATCTAACAGCTCAACTAACAGTTCAACTAAGCTGACCGCAGCGCCGTAATTGCGTTGTAGATCAAATTACTAGCAATAAGTAACCATTTATTCAGTTAGAAAACCATGAACGACGAAACCATGAACGACGACATCACGAATCAGGTTGAGAACGAAATCGTTGCAACCCCGGACGCGCAAGACGCAGCGACCGAGGGTATGGAGTGGTTTGTTGTTCAGGCATTTTCTAACTACGAAAAACGTGTGCAACTTGCATTGCAAGAGCGTATTGAGCGTTTAGGTCTACAAGAGTTTTTCGGGCAAATTTTGGTGCCTACAGAAGAAGTAGTTGAAATGCGCGCAGGCCAAAAACGTACGAGTGAGCGTAAGTTCTACCCAGGTTACGTTTTGGTGCAAATGAAGATGAATGATGAAAGCTGGCACTTGGTGAAAAGCACACCACGTGTTTCAGGTTTTATTGGCGGCAAAGCGTCAGATCCAACGCCTTTGACGGACGCGGAAGCTAGAACAATTTTGCGCCAGGTTGAAGACGGAGCCGATGCGCCTAAGCACAAGTTCTCGTTTGAGCCTGGTGAGTTGGTGCGTGTTACCGAAGGTCCTTTTGCGGACTTCAATGGCACGGTTGAAGACGTCAATTACGAGAAATCGAAGTTGCGCGTTGCGGTATCAATCTTTGGTCGGTCTACGCCGGTAGAGCTAGATTTCGGTCAAGTAGAAAAAGGTTAAGTATTACGAGTTTTGTGCTCTTGCAGTTAAGCGCAAAACCAAATAAAGAAGTGGGCCAATGATTTGGCTTAACTTGAAACGGGGAGTCCGATTAAAAGGACGTTTGTACCCATAACGAGTTCATTGAGTGAACTCTGCGGAGTAAAAAATGGCTAAAAAAGTCGATGCTTTAATCAAGCTTCAAGTCCCTGCGGGCGGAGCTAATCCAAGTCCTCCTGTTGGTCCTGCATTGGGTCAGCACGGCGTGAATATCATGGAGTTCTGCAAGGCGTTTAACGCAGCAACTCAAGAGATGGAAAAGGGTTTGCCGATTCCAGTTGTTATCACTGTTTACAATGATAAGAGCTTCACTTACATCATGAAAACGCCACCAGCGTCTATTCTTTTAAAGAAAGCGGCTGGTGTAGCGAAAGGCAGTGGTGTACCTCACCTCGAGAAAGTAGGTAAAGTGACTCAAGCGCAATTAGAAGAAATCGCCAAAATGAAAATGGCTGATTTGAATGCGTACGACATTGAACAAGCGGCCAAGATTATTGCGGGTTCTGCGCGCAGTATGGGTCTAGACGTTGAGGGTTAGGTAAATAGTCATGGCAAAGTTAACTAAAAGAGCCAAAGTATTGGCTGACAAAGTAAATCCAGAACATTTCTACCCATTGGCTGAAGTGTTCTCTTTGGTAAAAGAAACAGCAACTGCGAAGTTCGATGAAGGCGTAGACGTGGCGATCAACCTAGGGGTTGAAGCACGTAAGTCTGATCAAGCGGTTCGCGGCGCTACCGTGTTGCCAAACGGCACAGGTAAAACTGTTCGTGTTGCGGTTTTCACCGACGGTGACAATGTAGAGAAAGCTAAAGAAGCCGGTGCCGATATTGTCGGTATGGACGACCTAGCGGAACAAGTTAAAAAGGGCGAGATGGACTTCGACGTAGTTGTCGCTAGCCCAGACGCTATGCGTGTGGTTGGTCAATTAGGCCAAATCTTAGGTCCTCGTGGACTTATGCCAAACCCTAAAACGGGTACGGTCACGCCAGACGTTGCAACTGCAGTAAAGAATGCTAAAGCTGGACAAGTTCAGTTTCGTATCGATAAAGCAGGGATTATTCACTGCACGATCGGCAAGGCTTCGTTCTCTGCTGAGCAATTGAGTGAAAATTTCGAAGCGTTGTTACAGGCGCTGCATAAGGCCAAGCCAGCTACGGCTAAAGGCCAGTACTTTAAGCGAGTATCTGTTTCCAGTTCTATGGGACCAGGTGTTCGTGTGGACCGTGCAACACTGCCTCAGTTTTAAGGTTAGTCGAGCATAAGTTCACATTGGGTGTTCAGGTTTGGTCGTTGTTTGATTGAGCCTGGATGTGTCAAAGACCGTAGGAGTGTATTTTTTACCTTAATCCTTTTTGGTAATCCTGCGTAGATGGTGTCCCCAAACAATCGGTCATTTCAAACGGGTTCAACCCATTTGTGAAACTGGCGGTTAGGGTGCCAAAACTGGAGGTAGCTCTTATATGAGCCTAAATCTTAGTCAAAAGAAACAGGTCGTAGAAGACGTCTCTGCTGTAGTGGGTACATCTGCTGCTGCCGTTATTGCTGAGTATCGCGGACTGACTGTTGAAGAAATGAAAGTTCTTCGTCGCGAAGCTCATGAGAATAACGTGTTCGTAAAAGTTGTGAAAAACACACTTTTGCGTCGTGCAGTTCAGGGTACTGATTTTGAATGTTTGGACGAGCATCTTGTTGGTCCTTTAGCGTTTGCCGCTTCGGAAGATCCCGTAGCCGTCGCTAAAGTACTTGATAAGTACGCCAAGCAATTCGACGCTTTAAACATCAAAGCTGGCTCTATGTCAGGTTCTTTGTTGAATGAAGCAGAAATCAAAGCACTAGCACAACTACCAAGCCGCGAAGAGTTGCTGGCCAAACTACTAGGCACTATGCAAGCGCCTATTGCTAAGTTTGTTCAAACGCTTAACGAAGTGCCCACCAAGTTTGTGCGTGGTGTAGCAGCAGTGAGAGACGCCAAGGAAGCCTAATAAGTTTCCGTTACGGTGAGTTTCTAACCAGTTTTAATTAATTGAGGTTTTACAAATGAGTAAACAAGATATCTTAGATGCAATTGCATCAATGTCTGTTCTTGAACTTTCTGAGCTTATCTCAGAAATGGAAGAGAAGTTCGGTGTATCTGCGGCTGCGGCTGCTGTTGCGGTTGCTGCCCCTGCGGGCGGTGATGCAGGTGCTGCTGAAGAGAAAGACGAGTTCGACGTAGTTCTTGCCGGTTTCGGTGACAACAAAGTTGGCGTTATTAAAGCCGTTCGTGGCGCGACAGGTCTTGGCTTGAAAGAAGCTAAAGAAATGGTAGAAAGCGCTCCAGCAACTTTGAAAGAAGGTGTTGCGAAAGGCGAAGCTGAAGAGCTGAAAAAAGCGCTTGAAGAAGCAGGCGCAACTGTAGAGTTGAAGTAAGAACTTGATGTTTCTTACAGGGCTTTGTTGCAGCCTCGTTGCTCGCAACAAAGTCTCTCAGCTTGACAGGTAAAGTGCTAAGGCTGGCGGGTGAAAGCTCGTCGGCCTTATCCTGTTTACTATTAATGCGATCTTTACAGGCGCGTAAGCAGTAAAGAAAACACTCAGAGCAAGAAGTCTAATAGGGCATAAAGCTTAAACGCGCTGCCATTTAGATTCTTTCTCAACTTAAAAAATTCCGAGTTGTTGAATCTGTTCAGCAACCATTTGCTTGTAAAAAACGAGGTTTAAAATGGGCTATTCTTTCACCGAAAAGAAGCGACTCCGTAAGAGTTTTTCTAAACGTCCTGAGGGCGTTTTACCGATTCCTTACTTGCTTTCAACGCAGTTAGAGTCATATCGACAGTTTTTACAAGCAGACGCAGACCCAGATGGTCGTGAGCAGAAAGGCTTACAAGCGGCGTTTGAGTCGGTATTCCCGATTGAAAGTTTTAATGGAAGCGCGGCACTTGAGTTTGTCAGCTACCGTTTAGGTACTCCAGTCTTCGACGTAAGAGAATGCCAACAACGTGGTCTGATCTACGCTGCTCCATTGCGCGTAAAAATGCGCTTGGTGATCTACAACAAAGAAGAAGGTAGATCGACCGGTACTAAAACGGTTAAAGAAGTTAAAGAGCAAGAAGTGTATCTAGGCGATATGCCTTTGATGACTGACACGGGCACGTTTGTAATCAATGGCACTGAGCGTGTTGTTGTTGCTCAGCTGCACCGTTCTCCTGGCGTATTCTTTGACCATGATCGTGGTAAGACTCACTCTAGCGGTAAGCTATTGTTCTCCTCACGCATTATCCCTTACCGTGGCTCTTGGTTGGATTTCGAATTCGATCCTAAAGATCTGGTGTTCATCCGTATCGACAGACGCCGTAAGCTAGCCGCCACCATTTTGTTGCGCGCATTGGGCTACACCACTCAAGAAATCCTTGAGATGTTCTTCGAGAACGATACCTTCAATATTTCGGCGGACGAAATATCTATGGATCTTGTGCCATCGCGTTTACGTGGTGAGCAATTAGGTTTTGACATTACTAAAAAGCGTGGTGGCGTGATCGTTGAAGCGGGTCGTCGCATTACCGCTCGTCACATTCGCGAAATCGAAGAAGCTAAACTGACTTCTATCGTGGTGCCTGAAGACTACTTCATTGGCCGCACGTTGGCGCACGACGTTGCGAACACCGAGACTGGCGAGTTGATCGCTGAAGCCAATCAGGTAATGACGCCTGAAATTTTGGAGCAATTACGCGAGCTGAAAGTAAAATCTGTAGAAGTCATCTACACCAATGATATTGACGAAGGTCCATACGTTTCTGAGACCTTGCGTTCTGACCCTACCAATAATGAGCTTGAAGCTCAGGTAGAGATTTATCGCATGATGCGTCCGGGCGAGCCACCTACAAAAGAGGCTGCGCAAGGTTTGTTTGCCAATATGTTCTTCAACCCAGATCGCTACGATTTATCGCGGGTCGGTCGTATGAAGTTCAATCGTCGCTTGAACCGCGACGAAGACACCGGTGAAGGTGTATTGAGCAAGGAAGACATTATCGAGGTAATGAAAACTCTGATCGATTTGAAAAATGGTCGTGGTGACATCGATGATATCGATAACCTCGGTAACCGCCGTGTTCGATCGGTCGGCGAATTGGTTGAGAATCAATTCCGTGTTGGTTTAGTTCGAGTAGAGCGTGCTGTGAAAGAGCGTTTAACTCTAGCTGAGGCAGAAGGGCTTACTCCACAAGATCTAATTAACGCTAAGCCAGTATCGGCGGTGGTTAAAGAATTCTTTGGTTCGAGCCAGTTGTCGCAGTTTATGGACCAAACCAACCCATTGTCAGAAGTGACTCACAAACGCCGTGTTTCAGCTTTAGGCCCTGGTGGTTTAACGCGTGAACGCGCCGGCTTTGAAGTACGTGACGTTCACCCGACGCATTATGGTCGTGTTTGCCCGATTGAGACCCCTGAGGGACCAAACATTGGTTTGATCAACTCTTTAGCGGTCTTCGCACGCACCAATAACTATGGCTTCCTTGAGACGCCGTATGTGAAAGTTGAGAAAGGCAAAGTCACTGAAGAAGTTGTCTATTTGTCGGCGATTGAAGAACGTTTGTACGTTATTGCACAGGCGAATGCCGAAGTCGACAAGAATGGTCGTCTAACTGATGAGCTGGTCAATTGCCGACATCAAAACGAGTTCTCATTGGCGACACCTGATCAAGTTCAGTATATCGATGTTGCGCCATCGCAAATTGTATCGGTAGCTGCCTCATTGATCCCGTTCCTTGAGCACGATGACGCGAACCGCGCATTGATGGGTTCAAACATGCAACGCCAAGCGGTACCTACGGTTCGTAGTGAAAAACCCTTAGTTGGTACGGGCATGGAACGTACTGTTGCGGTTGACTCAGGCGTAGCGCTCACTGCGAAACGTGGCGGTAATGTTGAATCGGTTGATGCGGCACGCATCGTTGTTCGTGTAAACGAAGACGAAGTTGCTGCTGGCGGAACCGGCGTCGATATTTACAACTTAACCAAATACACGCGATCTAATCAAAACACCAACATTAACCAGCGTCCATTGGTTAAAGCGGGCGATACCATTGCGCGCGGAGACGTATTGGCCGATGGCCCATCAACCGATATGGGCGAGTTAGCTCTGGGTCGTAACGTTTTGATGGCATTCATGCCTTGGAACGGTTACAACTTTGAGGATTCGATTCTGATTTCCGAAAAGTTGGTTAAAGACGATGTCTACACCACTATTCATATCGAAGAACTAACCTGTGTGGCTCGTGACACTAAGTTAGGTTCTGAGGAAGTGACTCGCGACATTCCTAATGTAGGCGAGCACGCGCTCGGCCGTTTGGACGAGGCAGGCATTGTCTATGTTGGAGCGGAAGTTAAAGGCGGCGACATTCTGGTTGGTAAAGTTACACCTAAAGGTGAGACTCAATTAACGCCAGAAGAGAAGCTATTGCGTGCGATTTTTGGTGAAAAAGCATCGGACGTAAAAGACACCTCATTGCGCGTACCTTCGAGCATGAAGGGTACAGTTATTGACGTACAAGTGTTCACTCGAGATGGCGTAGAGAAAGATACTCGTGCCTTAGCGAATGAAGAATCCGAGCTTACTCGTATTCGTAAGGATCTAAATGAGCAATTCCGAATTGTTGAGGAAGACACTTACGCACGTATTGAAAACCTTTTGCGCAACAAAGAGGTAGTTAAAGCCCCAGGTCTGAAAAAAGGCCAAAAGGTGACGGCCTCTTACTTGGAAGAAACTGATCGTTCTTCATGGTTCGAAATAAATCTAACGAACTCTGACGCAGCCGACAAGCTTGAGCAACTGCGCGATAGTCTTGACCAACAACGTCAATACTTCGATGAGTTGTTTGAAGAAAAACGCGGTAAATTGGAAGCTGGCGATGATCTAGCGCCTGGTGTTTTGAAAATGGTTAAAGTGTTCGTCGCGATTAAGCGTCGTCTACAACCAGGTGACAAGATGGCCGGCCGTCATGGTAACAAAGGGGTTATCTCTAAGATTGTGCCGGTTGAAGATATGCCGTTCCAAGAAGACGGGACCACCGTTGATATCGTATTGAACCCGCTGGGTGTGCCTTCACGAATGAATGTGGGACAGGTACTGGAAACTCACTTGGGTTGGGCTGCGGCAGGTCTTGGTCAAAAGATCGACGAAATGCTTCGTAAAGAGGCGTCGGCCAAACAGCTGCGTGACTTCCTTGGTAAGGTTTACAACACCAGCGGTAAGGTAGAAGACTTGGCATCGTTGACCGATGAAGAAATCATCGAGATGTCAGGCAATCTGCGTAAAGGCGTGCCAATGGCGACACCTGTATTTGACGGCGCTGCGGAAACCGAGATCAAGCGTATGCTTGAACTGGCGGACTTGCCTGCATCAGGTCAAATTGATTTGTACGATGGTCGTACGGGTGACAAATTTGACCGACCAGTAACGGTTGGTTACATGTACATCTTGAAACTTAATCACTTGATTGATGACAAGATGCACGCTCGTTCAACTGGTCCATACAGCTTGATTACCCAGCAACCATTGGGTGGTAAAGCGCAATTTGGTGGTCAGCGTTTTGGTGAGATGGAAGTGTGGGCTCTAGAAGCCTATGGTGCAGCCTACACCTTGCAAGAAATGCTGACAGTTAAGTCGGATGACGTAAGTGGCCGTACCAAAATGTACGAAAACATTGTTAAGGGGAACTATCAGGTCGATGCAAATATGCCTGAATCGTTCAATGTATTGGTTAAAGAGATTCGCTCTCTTGGCCTAAACATCGAGTTGCAAGAGGACTAATCCTCAGAGCTACCGAACGAACCCTGACCCAATATACCCTGTTTAACAGAGGAACAAACAATGCAAGATTTACTCAGCTTATTTAAGCAACCAACTGTAGTTCATGATGATTTCGACTCTATTCGAGTCAGCATTGCATCGCCAGACAAGATTCGTTCTTGGTCTTTCGGTGAGGTGAAAAAGCCAGAAACCATCAACTACCGTACATTTAAGCC
>CAZOIG010000526.1:0-5174 GCA_964579235.1 uncultured Gammaproteobacteria bacterium | reverse complement strand
GCAATGTCATCCATAGTGGTCTGCTCAAAGCCTTTTTTGAGGAATATCAACTGCGCGGCATCCAGCATGCTTTCGCGTCGTAGAGCTTTCTCTTTGTCATTTCTTGAACGCATAGTGAGTCTTTTTAAACAGGTTTCAGCGCAAATTAGCTATTACACCAATTTGAGTTCTTTTGAGTCTCTACAAGTCTGTTGTGGCGGGATTCTATCCTAAATTCACATAAAATTATTATCATTTCGTCAATAATTATCAAAATGTCAGTAATTGTCATTGTGTTAATAACAAGAGTTCAGTAGATTCCAAAATTGTATTCAATGGCGCGTGTTCACGGAGATAGAAATGCTCAAATCGTTTTCAGAAATCAACAAATCAATGTTCAGAGTGGTCCTGCTGCTTGCATCAGCGTCGCTAATCGCGTGCAGCAGTGACGCTGATAACGCGAGCTCAAATGCCAGCTCCGCGCAACCCCAGGCCGCTGCGATTGTGCCAATCCGAGTATCTGAAGTGACTTTAGAAAGCTCGTCAGAACAAGTAACGCTATCGGGCGTGACTCAAGCAAAGCGTCAAGCAGCGCTTAGTTTTCAGGCGAGCGGGCGTCTTTCGCAGCGTGTGTATAGAGTAGGGGCTGTGGTTGCAAAAGATACCGTCTTGGCCGAAATCGACAATCCTAATGCGGCGCCCGCTGCTGCGGCCGCTCAGCAGCAATGGCGCGCCGCGCAAGCTCGTTTGCGTCAAGCAACCGCGAATGCAGAACGTTTTGAACGTTTGTTAGCTGATCAGGCCATAACCCAACAAGAGTATGAAGCGGTAAAACAGTCGGTTGAGAGTGCGGCCGCGCAAGAACAAGCTGCGCAAGCACAGGCTCGCGGTGCGCAACGCGCTTTAGATGAGCTTTCTCTGAGGGCACCATTTGCTGGTGTAATCACCGCAGACTACGCCTCTGAAGGCGATCTTATCCAAGCTGGGCAGCGCGTTATGGAGATGGCAGACCCTTCGGCTGTTGAGGTTGAGGTCAATATTAGCCCAAATTTACTCGATCGCGTATCGGTTGGTGACTTGGTAAGCGTCACCCCTAGTTTGACAAGCTCCGTAGGCGTTATTCAGGGCGAAGTCGTTCACAAAAGCCCGTTTACGGCGGCGGGAACACTACCCCAGGTTGTTGTGAGTCTGCCTGCTGATCAAATTCAACCGGGCGTGGCGGTCGAGGTGATCTTAGATTTAAGCGCACAAGCCAGTTTAGAGGTGCCATTGAGATCAGTCTTTCGGATTGCGGCCGAGCAATCAGCCGTTTACAAAATCGTAGATCAAAAAGCTCAGTTATGGCCCGTGGAGTTGGTGGGTATTCGCGGCGGCAAAGTAGCTATTCGGCCAGGTGAAGCCAGCTCAGCAGAGGGCCTAAAAGTTGGCGATGTGGTGGCGCGTGATGGTGTCTCCAAGCTGTATGACGGTGCCCCCGTGGAGATACTCTAATGACCTACTTAGAAGCACTCATTCATAATCGCCGCCTAGTTTTTAGTTTGGTGGGCATTCTGATGGTCGTTGGGATCATCTCATTCAGCTCTATGGCTCGTCAGGAAGACCCCAGTTTTCCTTATCGCGCTGGCTTGATTCGAGTGATCTATCCTGGCGGTGCCCCAGAGCAAATCGAGCAGCTGATCGTCAACCCATTGGAAGAGGAGTTGGCGCAGATTGACGATATTAATAACTATTTCTCTAATTCCAGAGACGATATCGCAATTGTTAATATCGAACTAAAGGATGGTGTATACGATACCGACGCCGCTTGGGTTCGGGTCGAACGCGCAATCGAGCGCGCACGCAACGAGTTTCCCGACGGTGTAACCTTTGTTGATTTTGATGATCGCAGGATCGATCTACCCGTTGCGGTAATCAGTTTGACAGGCAGCGACGATTTGATCGAGCTGTCTGATGCGGCTGAACGTTTAAAGAGTCTTTTGCTGACCCTACCAAGCGTATCGCGTATCGAAACCGACGGTGAGCCACTCGAAGAGGTGGTGGTTAAAATTGATGAGTCCGAGTTACAGCGCTTGGGTACTACACGAGCTTTGATCGCAGAGACTATTGCATCGCGAAACAGGATAATCCCGGGCGGAGTCGTGCAAGCTGACGACAGAACGGTGCGGATTAATCCACGTTCAGATTTCCGCAGCCTAGACAGAATTCGTAACACTCTTATTCCTCTAGGGCAGGGCCGTAGTGTTGCTTTATCAAGTATTGCGGAAGTCTCGTTAGAGCCAAAAACTCCTCTCGCCAGTCTGAGGTTTGATGACGAACAGCCCGCGGTATCTTTGGGTGTGATTGTTACTCGCGGCCAAACCGATGTGGTTAAGTTTGGGGAGCAATTACGGGAGCGCTTGGCTGAAGTAGCCGAGGAATTTGCTCCCTTAACCATCAATGAAAGTTTTTTCCAGCCCGACTATGTCTCGCAACGTCTAGCTGGTTTGCAAGGCAGCTTAATTGTCAGTGTGCTGATTATCGCTGCTGTAGTGTTCTTCGCACTTGGTTGGCGCACAGGCTTGTTGGTGGCCTCGGTGTTACCTGTCGTTTCATTAATCACCCTGGGTCTGTATAACGCGGGTGGCGGTGTGTTTCACCAAATAGCTGTGATCGGCATTGTTGTGTCTTTAGGGATATTGATCGATAACGCGATTGTTGTCATTGAACACATTGAAACCAGTTTGCGCGAAGGAGCTGGCAGAGGCGAAGCGATTCGGACCGCTGTCACGGCTATGGCGAAACCCTTGATGGCGTCCACAGGTACCACCATTGCAGCCTTTATCCCATTATTGTTGGCCGAAGGTGGCGTAGGCGATTTTACTCGCGCGATTCCAACCATGATTATTATCGCGTTGGCGGTCAGTTACGTGCTGTCGGTGTTTGTTTGGCCTTTGTTAGCGTTTTACTGGCTACCGTCTCGCCAGCAAAATGGCGCTCAAGCTGAAGCTGGCATGGCGCTCAGGATTACTTCCTCGATTGCAGGATTTTGTAGCCGCGCAGTGACCCAGGCTCCCATCAAAGTATTGGTTTTAGCGTCTATTTCCGTGGTGTTTTCTTTGAGTTTGGCGCCTTCGTTAAAGCAACAGTTTTTTCCGTCCACAGATCGCAATCAAGTTGTTATCGATATTGAAATGCCCTTGAGTACGCCAGTTCAGGTCACTGAGCGCCTAAGTCGCCAAGTTGCTGACCTAGTTCGACAGCGCCAAGATGTGACGCGCGTCTATCGGTCTGTTGGCGCGAGTGGTTTTCGCTTTTATTACAACCTAGGGGGTCAACCAGATGAATCGCACATTGCGCGGTTAACCATTAATACTCGCACCGGTTCTGACAATATTAACGTGGCTCGATGGGTGCGTTCGGAACTCTCACTTAAGTTTCCAGAAGCTGTTTTGATTTCACGAATACTTGGGCAGGGCCCGCCACGCCCAGCACCACTTGAATTGCGTCTGCAGCATCCTGATGACGAACAACTATTCACTGCGGTTCAGCATGTGCGTGGACTCCTCTCACAAATTGATGGGGTGGTGGATTTACGAACCGACCTTGATCTAGGTGCTCCAGAGCTGCTGCTCGACATTAAGGAAAACCTCACTCAGCAAGAGGGTTCAAGTGTGGCAGCGGTGGCCAGCACAGTGTTTTCTGAGACTCAAGGTGTGTTGTCAGGGCAATTTCGATACGGTCAAGACCCAATCCCGATTCGAGTTCGCTCGTCCTCAGGAGAGCAGTCTTCGGTTGAGGATATCAGCAATCTTCGCGTGCCCTCGACGTTACAGCAAGCTGTGCCGCTCGGTAAAATGGTCGCGATCGGTACTCAGTTATCACCAACGAACATACGGCACTACAACGGCGTCAAGACCGCTACGGTGTTGTCTGAAATTGACGAGGGGGCTGCGTATAACCTGATTCTGAGAGACTTTTTTGAGAAGCTCGAGGCTAATCCTTATGCGTCGGATGCAGTGTTGAGCGTGGGCGGTGACGCGCAGGCGTCTGATCAAGCCAATAGCAATATTGCGACAGCTCTGCCTCTCGCAATCTCTATGCTGATCTTCTTTATGTTGTACCAATTTAATTCGTTTCGTCGGATCGGCATTATCTTGGCAACTATTCCATTGGCGGCGGTGGGCGTCATTCCAGGCTTAGCTTTGAGTGACCAACCCTTCGGTTTTCAAAGTCTGTTGGGGGTCATCGCACTGGTCGGTATCGTGGTCAATAACGCGATTGTTTTGCTCGATGTGGTCGACCAGCAGCTGAGGGCGGATTCTTCGATTCGTGATGCTGTTGCGCAAGCGTTAAAACAGCGCACGTCGCCGATCTTGTTAACCACTGCCACAACTATTCTGGGCTTGCTACCACTGGCGTTCTCAGCGTCTACGCTGTGGCCACCAATGGCCTGGGCAATTATTTCTGGGTTGTTTTTGTCAACTATTCTCACGTTGTTCGCAATTCCGGCTCTGTGTGTTTTAACCTTGGGGAAACACCAAAATGAAACGCCACCGATTGAAGTGATCTCCACAAACAGGTCTCAGCTTGCTGCTTGGCTTTTGTTGCCGATGCTGCTGTTTGCTGCCCCAAGCTTTGTGGGAGGAGATATTGCAATTGCTCAGACTAAAGCGCAATCAGTAAGCAATTATGAAAGCATTGATCTGTTTACTGTTATCGCAGAGTCAGCGAGCAATTTGTCGGTTATGAGCGCGGAGTCTGAATTTCGTTCACTCAAAGCCGATGCCAGTGCGGTAAAACGGCAAGCATGGGCGCCCTCCGTGACGTTGGGAGGTAACGTAACTCGCCGCGACGACATTGCTAGTATCGACCTGCCGACAGGTGCTATTCCTGTTGGCGAGGAGACCAGTCATGTGGTGGAATTCAAGATCACCCAACCACTGTTTCAACCAGATTTGCAGCGTTTTGCTACGCGTGCCGCGTCGCTGGCTGCCGACACTGGGGCGGCAAAAGCACTGCGTATGCGACACGAACAGATATTTAGCGCGGTGAGTGCCTACACTCGCAGTTTGTCGGTGCGCGAAGACATCAAAGCGAATGAGGCTTTGAGCAAAGCGTTAGACACTCGATCGACGTATATCGCTAGGAGAGTTGAAGCAGGCAATGCACTCCGTTCTGATTTATTGCAAATACAGGTCGAGCAAAATCGTCTTAGA
>CAZOIG010000525.1:0-1599 GCA_964579235.1 uncultured Gammaproteobacteria bacterium | reverse complement strand
AGAGAACTCAAAACTTGCGACAAATTTGGAGCAATTAAAACTAATGTCTTCTATGACGCCTGCTACATCAAGGATTCGCATCGTATTTCTGGTAAGTAAAATAGACACCAAACCACGACCAGGAACCTGCACACTTCGGCTCAACTCCTTTGCTCTCAACAACTCTTGCCGTACGCCGGAGATAAGGTGTTTAAGATCTAGGGCCAAGTTGGGATGCTCGCGCTCCATCTCAACAAAATGCGCTTGAGCCTCACCGAGGTGACCCATTTCGATGAGCAATCGCAGGAGCCGCTCCTGAACTTGGGCTCGATTAATAAGACCTTCACTTAATTCACTGAGCTCACTAAAGCGATATAAACGGCGAAGTTTAGAGAGCTGCTGTCCTTTGGCCTCGAACACCTCAGAAAATTGAAAATCTAAGATCCCGATTTTCACCAATGCATACAGGGAGTTGCCTTTCAGGCGCTTTAGACGAACTATACTTTTTTCGACTAAATCTTTGTCTGGATTAGCAGACAGTAGGGATTCAGACGCCCCAGAAAAATGCCGTTGAAACGACTTGCTAACGCCACGCTTGTGAGAATTGAGCTCGAAGGTCAATATCGAGGATCCGCTCGAATCTACGGCTTCTCCGTTAACTTGTGCAGGCTTAAATTTGTATTTCTGAATTGCGTTGATCGACGCCTTTTCAAATGCCCTGTGCGTAGAATCTAGCACTCTTATGTTTCTCACCGCGCCGTCCTTGGTAACCACGTAACTCACAAAGACAATACCTGATTGCGCTTTCTTATATCGCGAAACTGGGTAAACGGGGGGAGCATAGCGAATAACTTCAATGGGGGTATAGGTAGTTTCTTGGCTAGTGAGGCCGCTTTCTGAGGCCTGCGTAGCAAGGGGGTTCGCCTCGGTTGAAACAAATGGCATGTGCACGAACATCAACACCCCCAATGTGGTCATGATCTTAGACTTCATCGCAAGCTCCTTAAACCGCTAGATTGGTATGGACCAAACAATAACAAAAATCTCAATAGCTTTGCGATTAAGAATCGTGGTTAATACGCTTCGTCGTCAGATTCCAAGAGTTCGTCTACAAATACATTTCTTGCGATTGAAAGCCGTTAGAGTCTGTTGCCATCACTTAGCCACACGATAACGCCTTAAACCATGACCACAGAGCGCACTTTCAATCGACCTCTCTTGTTTGCTTTTGTTTCTTTGTTCATAGCCGGGTCAACCTATAGCATTGGGTCGGCAAACTCGTTGGAAAACTCCTATACACCATTGAGCACATCGCAAATCACCCGCATCACAAATAGCAACCTTCGCTGGCGGACGGACCATGAACTTGATCAACAACGTAAACCTGATCGTGTTTTAGACTTTATGGACATCGCCAAGAACCACACGGTGCTCGACCTTTACGCAGGTGGTGGCTGGTACACAGAACTATTCTCATTGGCGGTGGGCGAGCAGGGGAAAATCTATGCTCATAACGACCATCTGACATGGCGGTTTGGTGGCAAGGAACTCACCGAGCGACTGCATAACGGAAGGCTAAAAAATGTCGTTCGTATTGATCAAGTGGACCTGAGCGAAATC
>CAZOIG010000524.1:0-2781 GCA_964579235.1 uncultured Gammaproteobacteria bacterium | reverse complement strand
AACCCCCACCTTTGCCCAATCCTCTAATAGATGATCTGACTGTCTGTCTGCATCCTCAAACAACAATCGCATGGCCCACGCATTCGCACCTTGCGCATACTGATACCCTTGTTCCGCAACGTTTTGGTTCGAAATTCGGCGCACCAATAACTGTTGATCTTCAATCATAAAAGCCAGCAGCGTCACCATGAGAAACACAACCATGACCACCACCAACAAAACTACACCGCCTTGTTTGCGCTGTGACGCTAATAGTGTGGAATTGTGCGGTATTGATTTGCTACCTGAGTTGTTCATTCTGTAGCCACCCCAGACAACATCATCAGGGTTCTGGTGTACACAACATCACCCTCTAGTTCGACGCGCAACTCTATTAGTTCTGGTAGTCGATTGGATTCGCTCCAGCGATTGGTCTCAGATGCTCGCCCATCCTCCAGATAGCGCACAATAATATCGACATCGCGCACCTCACTTAGAAACTCTCGTTGACTAAAACGCGTGTCCCCATCTGGGTCCATTACCGGATACTGAGTCCTCACCAACTTTTCATCCTCTAGGGCCCATCTCACGCGTCTCGGTACGCCTAAGCCGAGCAGGCGAGTATCCGGGTACAGAGCCGTCAACTCCAACAAACCATCGTCGTTAACCGTTAATGCGCTGTCTAATGGATCGCCATACTCATCCTTACCTAGCCGGTTCGAGGCAAACCTTAAATCTCTCTCTAGATACAAAAAGAATTTTTGCACCTCCGTGATTTTTTGGCTGCGTTCCATAACGCGCTCTCGGGCGTCCAAAAATTGAATCAATGCGGGAAATATAATTGAAGAAATGACCGCAAAAATGGCGACGGCCACTACGACTTCTATCAAGGTAAACGCATGTTGGTGATACCGCTTAATGAACATTCGCGGTCCTACCGATTCTCGGCCAAAGCCGTGGTCAAGCTGCTGATCACACGATTGGACGCATCACCTTGCAGTCGCACCTCAACACGCGCCAAGAAAACGCCTTCTACATCGGTCGACTCCATTGTTAAGCGGGTTCGCCATCGGTGGCCACCCATATCAACAGAGTCGGATTGAGAACCTGACTTGACTCTGTCTGTGAGTGATTCAAACCGAGCCATATCCAGCACGTTGCTGGCCACCCAATCGGCCAAAACTTTTTTCTCAAGGTCAGATTGAGCGACCATATGCTTATTGGTGGCATCGATCACTGCGACAATGCCAATACCAACAATCAGGAGAGCGATCATCACTTCAATCAAGGTAAACCCAGCCTGCCTTGGTCGAATCTGCTTTGCAGTGTAGTGTTCAGGGTGTATCAAAATCTTCTCTATAATGAGTTAAATAAACAGCTAAAACATCAGCAAGATGAGTCAGTGGGTAGATCAATAACCCTAACGCGGTTCGGGCTCGATCATGATTTGACCTTTTTCACCAATAAAAACGACATAGACCAGCTCGTCACCGATAAAACGCGCCTCAAACTCTGACGTCTCGCCCATGGTATCCACTAAAATCATGCTCGATAACTCTTGGAGCAGATTAAACGCACCTTCAGCGGTCTGTACTTCTTCATCCTCTTCAAGCTCTTGATTCCAACTAAATGCATCACCTGAGTTATCTTGTTGATTTGGCTGCGCGACATCTGACTCGAGCCGAACTCCTTCCTGTAGACTCCGCCTTCTTAGCAGTTCACTTTCTGATGCACTGCCTGGATCAAACGGAGCGATGGTTGTGTAACCATTTGACTCCAGAGTGACCGCGTAAGGAGTGCCAGCCAACACAGCTTCGTCTTGCAACTCGATAATAACGCTTGCAAACCGCTCGGCCTCGAGCTTTGCAATTCGGTCATTATCTTGAATCAAAGCGCCAACCAACAACGTAGCCATGATCCCAATAATGAAAGTGACCACGATTATTTCCAATAAAGAAAAGCCGGCCTGAGATCGTTCGCCACCCAACTGATAAACATTGCCACGCCAGTTCATACGCAGCACTCTACTTTTTCAATTTTTAAACAACAAGAAACCATGGTTGAATAATACCTGTAAACCCTCGTCTGGCAGGATTAAAGTTCCGAATATCCTCGTCAACGATGGGGTGCACTAGTGGCCTTGGTCGGTTTAACGAAAAAACATTTCCTCCTACTTTTCTTCCGATAATTTCTCTGCCACTTTGATCGTGCGCTACGAGACCATAGCTTTGTAATTGATCGTAGACCTCCTCGTGCCGCCAGCTCACCTCAACCATTAACGCTCTTAATTTTGAAAGCGTTTTGATCGCGCCTCTGAGCACACTGAGTTCTGCTCCCTCGACGTCTATTTTGATAGAATCTGGCTCGATCGAATACCGCTCACAGACTAAATCGATTGTTGAAACATCGATTTTAATCTGACTTGTAGAGCTAGTCTTATTGCGCTGCGAGGCGTCCAACATATCTCGAGTACTCTCAGCAAAATCCAATACAAGGGAGTTCGTAAAGCCACCATGATCCTCAACGAAGAAACTCGCTTTGCCTTCTTGGTCGGAGAGCGCAATCTCGTCTTTTTCACGCTGTGCGCCGTAATACCAATACCCTTTGTACAAATAAGACTCTAACTTAAAACGCTCAATACTAATCTGGACCGCCGAGTCTCTTGCCCTTATTAGCTCGCTAGATAACGCTTAGGCCGCTCCTGTTAAGCCCTACTGTTGGGGAGAAACTTTGTTAGTGCATTTTTAGCAAAATACACTAATGGCATATCTGCGACTATTCCCATTCAATAGTCGCGGGTGG
>CAZOIG010000523.1:0-3842 GCA_964579235.1 uncultured Gammaproteobacteria bacterium | reverse complement strand
GGAAGGTAAGCCAATCAACTCCTGTGTCCTCTATCCAGTTTGCGTACCCCAGAATATCTTTTGCATTACTTCTGATTGTCGATCTCTTTCCTTGCTTATTTAGAAGGTATAAATGAGCCTCAAGCCAAAGGTCATCACTATCCCAGAATATCGTATATTTTGTTTCAGCATTGCGGGATTTATCTAGGACCAACTCTCCACCTAGACGAGCATACGTTTCATTTTGATATTCTTGTAGGAAAGCCAAATAGTAACCCTCCGAATTAAAGGTTATGTCATGTCTTTTAATATAGGGGTGAGTGTACTATACGCTAATATATGGGTAGCGCGAGTTCACTGATGAATCAGGGCGTCGCACCGGCAAAGGTTGCCCTGAGTAGGCATAGTTTCAAACAGTGCTGCTCGCTTGGGCTCGCTTGGGCTCGCTTTGTTCTGCGTTTAGAGTTTTAAGTGGTTGTAACTAGCAACCGTGAGTTAATTGGGATCCCACAAATCTCTTTGAGCGGGTATACGCTCACCCAAAAGAGCAATCTCTTAGCTCAGCCATCAAAATCGAATATCAGACGTTCGCCTAGAAGATCACTTTGCGGTATTCTGGTTTTCTGTTATGCGCCTTTTTTCGGGGTCAGCGTCAATTTACTTAGAGCGGTAGGCTAAGGTCAGGAGTCGTACATGCGCGATGTATTTGCTGAACTAAAACGCAGGAAGGTCTTTCGAGTTGCCGTCATGTATTCAGTGGCGGCGTGGCTGGTGTTACAGGTTGCCAGTGTCGTTTTCGAACCACTAGGAATGCCTGAGGGTTCAATGCGATTCTTGATTATCGCTTGTGCAGCGGGTTTACCCATTGCGATAGCTGTAGGCTGGGTCTTTGATTGGACATCCCAAGGTCTAGTCAGAACTGACCCTAAGTTTGCGCCAACGCAAAAGCGCGGCGCCAATTACCCCTTAGTCTTAGGTTCGCTTGCTTCAGTTATCATTATTGCGCTGGGTTACGCTGGCTATCGGGGCTATGACTTTTGGTCTAAAGTGCAATGGGCGCAAAACGTTGCCAGGCCGATCTTAACGGAGCACATTCAGCAGAGTGATTTCGCTGCTGCATTCGAGGTTGCGACTCAAATAGAAGATGCGTTGGGTCCAACCCCGGCTTTGGAGCCAGTGTGGGATATCGTTGCCACCGAAGTGGGCTTCACCACCGAACCTGCTGGCGCCACGGTCTCTTACCGCAGGTACGATCAACCTGATGGGCCTTGGCAGATCCTTGGTCGCACCCCAATTGAAAAAGCCAAAGTGTCTCGCTCACCTACTGTTTGGCTAATAGAAAAAGAGGGCTACGAAAACCGAACCTTTGCTCGCATCTCCAATCGGTCTGATGATTACTTTCGCTGGCCGTCTCATTATCAGCTAGACCCAAAAGGAGCTACGCCTATTGATACGGTCACCGTTGAGGCACAAGACTCGGCCATCATTTCCATGGCGGAATTGAATATGAGCGCCACATTCAAGCTTGATCGTTTTCACATGGATAGAACCGAAGTCAGCAATCAAGAGTATCAAGAGTTTGTCGATGCCGGGGGATATGAAGACGAACAGTTTTGGCTCGAGGCGTTTTCGTACGCAGATGTTGATGTGAGTTTCGACGAGGCCATGCAAAGGCTTAAAGACTCTACTGGACGAACCGGCCCAGCCACATGGGTAGCAGGCCGTTACCCAGAAGGTAAAAGCGATCACCCAGTTAGTGGGGTAAGTTGGTTTGAAGCAGCCGCCTATGCAAAGTACAAAGACCGCCATCTTCCCACTATTCATTATTGGTGGTACGCGGCTTTACCGGACTCAGAGTTAGTCTTGCCAATTGCGCCAATTATGGCGTCGCACAGTAATCTTTCCAGCGAAGGCGCATTGTCGGTAGGCAGTTCTGACGCTGTTAGTGCCGCTGGCGCAAAAGATATGTTTGGAAACGTGTCTGAATGGGTGTGGAATAAACGCAGTCAGGGCGGTCATTATAGCCTTGGCCTAGGATGGTCTGATCCAGCGTACAACGCATCGCTGTCTTTAAGCGCATCACCTTGGAGCCGCTTGGCGACACAGGGCTTTCGTTTAGCCACTTATGCCACTGGTGAACCTGATCCTCTCTTGCTCGATGTTGTGGATATAAGCCCCATAGACTTTGACGCGATCGAACCTATCTCAGAGGACGCATACGAGCTTTTGTTACCGAGCGCGACGCGCTCCAAGAGCGCGGTTCGCGCTAGCGAGGAGCGCTTAGAATTGCCCAATGGGGTGTCCGCGATCAGAGTCGAGATAGACTACCCTCTTTCTGACGAGAAGCTGCCGTTTTACCTGATTCTGCCCGAGCGAGCCAAACCACCCTACCAAGCTTTAATCTGGGCTGGTGGCATGAATGCGCTTTCGTCTACCGACAATCAAAGTATGTACGACTTTGATATGAGTGTGACCGCTTTCTTGCGCGAAAGCGGTCGAGCAATTGTGATGCCAATTTGGACAGATACATTCGAGCGCAATACGCGTGGGCTTGGGCCGCAAACGTTCGGCAGCAGCAAGTCGAGTGAGTTGTTCCAGAACTGGAATAAAGACCTCCGTCTGGTGATCGACTATTTGCAAACTCGTGAAGACATATCGTCCGAGCAAATCGCTTATACAGCATTAAGCATGGGCGCGTTTTCGAGCCCCTTCGTAGTGATGGGCGAGGAACGCCTCAAAACTATTGTGCTGTGGAGCGGTGGGTTCTTGGTCAGCAGAGAGAGAAGCCTACGAGACGCCAACATTCTAGCCGGCATAGCGCAACGTATTTCCGCACCGACTCTGATGATTAACGGCCAACACGATTTTATCGTGTCGGTGGAACGCCAGAAACTACTGTTTGACTACCTAGGTGCCGATGAAGAAAACAAACGGCACGTAATTTTCAATGCAGGACACCTTGGTTGGCCCATTGGTGAGTTTGTGCGCGAAAACCTCGATTGGCTAGACAAACACCTCGGTCCAGTGGAGCAGTAGGCTAGCTGGGTGTGTGCGTTTGATTATCTAACTCAGTCCAGATCGTTTTTCCGAACCTTGCGAATGGTCGCGTGAATCTTTTCAGAGATGTCGAACACTTGGCTTTCGGACTGATTCCCAGCTATGAAATAAAAAACATCTTGGTTTGGGTAACTTCTATTGTCGGCGCTGAAGATTCCGTTGCCGCCATTGTGCCAGATCATTTTTTCTTCATCGCTGAACGCCTCAACCACCCAACCGTAGCCATAAAAGCTTTCCATGCCGGGGTACTCTCGCACGTACATTCCAAACAGCTTATCCAGTGCTGCTTGCGGCAGTACTTTTTCATTATGCAAGGCGAGATGCCACCGAAGCATATCTTGCGCGGTCGAGAGAACTCCTCCATTACCGCGTAGGTTCCAATAGGGGCCGTCCGCCTGCCAGGTTTTGTCGTTTGGTCTTCCCCAGTCTGACTCGCCTTGGTAACCGTGAGCCACTTTATTAAGAGCATAATTCGGCACAAGGTATCCAGTTTGTTTCATGCCAATGGGTCGAAACAGTTCCTCGTTCAAATATTGATCGTATGAACGCCCACTCACCTTTTCAATAACCATCGCCAGCAGGCTATAACCCAGGTTTGAATAATGGTGTGAACCTCTTTTAAAGCTTAAGGGCGACTGGTTTAGTTGCTCAATTAAATTCTCTTTGGTCAGACGAGCATAGTCGTCACCGGTTTGATCCGTAAGGCCTGAAGTATGTGTTAATAGCTCGTGCAGACTAATTGTGGAAAGGTGGCTCTCTAGTGAGCTTATATGCTTACCTAGCTGATCTTGGGTGGTTAATTTTCC
>CAZOIG010000522.1:0-2469 GCA_964579235.1 uncultured Gammaproteobacteria bacterium | reverse complement strand
CTGCAAAAACACGCAGCAAAGTCGCCAACATTACTTCTCCGTTGAGCTGGGCGTTAGGCTTTGTAAGTAATTGGGCTGTATAGCTTTTTTTCTTAAAGATTCTACAAAATTTCAAATCTTAGTAATCTGCATCTCCCTCTTCTTTTCAGGTGCAAATTGTTGGTCCGTAAGTTCAATTTATTCCGTGGCGTTGTTTGTGGTTTTTCTTTAAACGTTCGTCCCAAGTTTTAAATTATGGGGTTTCGTTCTTTGAGGTTTTGTTTAAAATCCTAGGGTTCAAAACTAAACAAAATTAATCGGTGTTTGTGTTCGGTTTTAAGGTTTGTGGTAGGTTGTTTTGTGGCAATGTTTACCTTCTACTTCTGCACTAAATCCATACATGCACCTAACCAGGCCTTCAATCGGATTCCGTAATATTGTCACCTTTGCCGCAAAAACACGCAGCAAAGTCGCCAATATCACTTCACCGTTTAGCTTGGCGTTGGTATGACTCCCCACGTCAAGCGAAGTGCACAAATTCCTGCCGATAGCACGGCCAGAGTCTTTTTTCTTTTTAATCAACTTCTTTTCACTTAAGAAGCGCTAACGCATCAGATGAAGCAGATAATTTCGACGGTTATCATGCTGGTATTCGTGGGTTGCTCTCTTTTCAAAGAACCTTTCCGACCTTACTTTTTACGTCGTGGTGTCTGTCTTCAGTCTATGCTCGTGGATCAATGCGATGAAGCTACATTGCCTACCTAACGCCGTCGGTGATTACACCACACCCGTTGCTTGATCCAATGCGCTAACGCTAAACTCATTATGCAGGTACTCTTGATAAACGTGTTTTGGGGTCTACTTTTGCCAAGACAACTTCTCTTGATATTGACCAGATAAAAGCAATCATTTCTCGCGCGATAGCCGTGACAACGACATTACGCGGCTTACCTCGTAGGGTGAGTCGTTGATAGCGTCGACATAATCGCAGTTGTGCCGCCCATGCTTTATCAATTATGGTTTTCGGTAAGCCTTCCTGTCTCACCTGCATCTCTTTTGAAATCTTCGCGGTATGACGATAACTATGTGCTCCTTCCACTAATAGTCGCCTAGCGCGTCCGTTACCGCACTTGGTAATGGCGCCCAGTTTTCGTTTTTCACCGCTTGAGTGTTCACTGGGTGTTAAGCCCACATACTTCATTAATTTTCTAGGCGTATCAAAACGACTTAAGTCACCGAGTTCAGCCACTAAGCCTGTAGCGATTAATAAACGCACACCACGCATGGCTTGTATTGCTTTCACAACAGGATAATAGCGCCATAGTTTTACTTGATGTGTGAGTTCATTGTCGAGTCGTTTCAGCCTTGCTATTCGCTCGCTAATGGTTTGAAGCATTTCTTGTAAAACAATTTGCTGGCAGGGGTGTGGTAAGACAATTTCCGTTAACCATCGTAGATGTTTAAGAGACCAACTGTCGGAGCCGGTATAACGAATATTATTTCTGAGAAACATGGATTTAAGTTGATGCTTTGCATCATTCAAGTCACGCATTGCAACTTCACGCGCACGTGATAAATCACGTACGGCTTCATCTTCAGGTTCGGGAACATAAATAGGATCTAGGTCATTATTTTTTAATAAGCGAGCTAGATGTTGCGCATCACGTTTATCCGTCTTTACACGATCACCTGGTTTCTTTGGAATGAGGGATGGCGCGACTAAAAAACAGCAATGACCTAGACTCGTGAGCAATCGATAGATCCAATAACCACAAGGCCCTGCTTCATAAACGAAGTGTAGTGTGGCATGCGGGTATTTAGATTGTAATTGCCTGGCCAGTTTAACAAAGCCTGTTTTGGTGGTTTGAATGCGGCCAAGATCGTTAATCTCAGCACTACGATGATCAAGGGTATAAGCGACTTGAGTTTGTTCTTTGTGAGTATCTAAACCGATGAATAATATGTTATCTTTTTGCATGGTGCTGGCCTCCAATTTTATAGCGTTGAAACTATATTATGGCTCTGGCTGAGCTTTTCGGCTAACCCACGAAATTTGAGGTCAGCACTCTAGTGGGGAGTCATTATGTCTATATTTTTTAATTAGCCCGCTTCATCGCCTTCTTATAAGCAGTTCCGCGCTCTCGTTTTCCCACAGATATCACGGTAACTGTTACTACTTCATCATTAACTTCATAAACTAATCTATATCCAGCCTGCCTTAGCTTAATTTTATAAAGTTCGTTTGCCCCTGACAGTTTGGCGCTTTTAATTTTTGGGTTCTCTAATACTGCCGCTAACTTTTTCTTAAATTGTTCTTTTACCGTAGCACCTAGTTTATTCCACTCTTTCAAGGCAGACTTTTTAAACTCTAGCTCATAGGTCATTCAAATTAACCTTTACACTTTCTTCACTTTTCCGTTTCTCTGCAAGTGTAATAAGCTCGAGGTCTTCAATCCTATCCATTAAGTATTCGTAGGCTTCAGCAGGTAT
>CAZOIG010000521.1:0-2439 GCA_964579235.1 uncultured Gammaproteobacteria bacterium | reverse complement strand
GGGCAGCCAACCGTGATTGGGTGCGCAGCTGGCGGCGTGCAGTATCGAGGGCGAGACTAGAATCACTACTGAGACGAATAGTAAGACTAAGTTTCTAAGCATTGTGTGTGCCTATCTATGTAGTTGCACCACAAATACTGGCCTATTCATGCGGCTTTAGAAACGCTAAAAAGTCGAAATATGCTTTTCTTGGTTCATTAACCAGCGTTGTTGGTATGAGTGTCTACTAATTCGCGCCTCCCTAGTTTTCAAAAAGAACTAAAGGTGCCTATTTTGATCGCGTGAAGCCTGATTGTTTGACAGAGGTCAATTTTGATCTGGTACCCAACGGTGTTAGGAACGACCACAATCCATCACTTATTCCTACTGCCAACGCAAAAACAACAAAGGCCGCTGATAGCGGCCTTTGAAAATTTACTGCAATATTATCTACTTGCTCAACTTAACCACACTTTGAGTCGCCGCAGGATAGGCAGGTCATGCAACCGTCCATAAGCACAACTGCTTTGGTTGAGCATTTTGCACAAACCGTAGCAGAATCTGGGAACGCGCCCTGCTCTACTCCTTTGCCGTCGGCTTTACCTTGTGCCGCATCGATCTCTTGGCGCTTCTTCTCTAAGAATTCTTTTTGGTGATCGTCCAATTTGTCTGAGGTAATCATGCCGATCATTTGCATATGGCGCTCAATGGCATGACCAATTTCGGCAACGATTGATGGCATGAAAACGCCACCTGGCTTGAAGTACCCGCCTTTTGGATCGAACACCGCTTTGAGCTCTTCAACCATAAACGTGGTGTCGCCGCCTTTGCGGAATACCGCAGAAATCAAACGCGTTAACGCGACAACCCACTGGAAGTTATCCATATTTTTTGAGTTGATGAACACTTCAAACGGGCGGCGAGCTTCGTGCTCTGTGCCTTCGTTGAGAATGATGTCATTGATCGTAATGTACATCGCGTGCTCGGTTACGGGCGTCTTAACCTTATAGGTAGACCCCACCAACATTTCTGGGCGTTGCACAGATTCGTGCATACGTACGACTTCCGCTTTCTTTATTTCCGCCGCATTTTCAGCTTCAGTTGCCAAACGCGCGTCTTCTTGCTCTGCGGTTTTAACCGCGTAGCCAGTGATTTTTCCTTGAATTTTCTTAACCATGATTTTTCCTTATCTCGCTCTAATCGTTCAATATTTGTACACCAGTTCTCTTAATCTTGGTGAGTAATTCGCGTAGAGCGCTTTATATTTATTTTTGTATAAGTGTTCTTTTCAACCTGCTGTAACCAACTTAAAACTTGCCGTAGTAGCCTTCTTTAAGTGCATCGAACAGGTTAGCGGCCGTATGAGTTTCACCATCGTACTCAACTTCCTCATTGCCTTTCAGCTCAACTGTAGAGCCGTCGTCGAGCGTGAACTGATAAACCGTATTTTCTAGATCGTCTTCCTTAACCAATACGCCTTGGAAAGCTTCTGGGTTAAAACGGAACGTCGTACAACCCTTCAAACCCTTCTCATACGCATACATGTAAATGTCTTTAAAATCTTCGTATGGGTAGTCAGTGGGCACGTTAGCGGTCTTTGAAATACTTGAGTCTACCCACTTTTGCGCCGCGGCTTGAATGTCTACGTGTTGCTTTGGCGTAATCGAATCCGATGTTACAAAGTTCTCGGGCAATTGCTCTTCCGCTTTTTCCGAGTAAGGCATTGCGTTCGCGTTAACAACCTCGCGGTACGCCAATAGCTCATAAGAAAATACATCTACCTTCTCTTTGGTCTTGCGGCCTTCACGAATCACGTTACGCGAGTAGTGGTGCGCAAAACTTGGCTCAATACCGTTACTGGCATTATTCGCCATAGACAAAGAAATAGTACCAGTCGGCGCAATCGAACTATGGTGCGTGAATCGCGCGCCATGCTTAACGAGTTCATCAACTAACTCAGAGTCGACCTCAGCAATTTGCTGCATGTAGCGGCTGTACTTGCTGTGCAGTACCGCGCCCTTGATCGTGTCGCCGGCTTTGATGCCGTCTTTCTTCATCTCTGGGCGTAGGGCCAACATTTCAGTCGTGACCGTGAACTCTTCGTCCATGATCGGCGCTGCGCCCTTCTCTTTAGACAACTCAAGTGATTGACGCCATCCTGCCATTGCCATTTCACGCGCGACTCGCTCAGTAAATTCTACTGACTGCTCATCGCCATAGGTCATACCCAACATGGTTGCCGTTGAGCCAAGACCCAAGAAACCCATACCGTGGCGACGTTTACGCTCGATCTCGCTGCGCTGACCGTCTAATGGCAGACCGTTAATCTCAACAACGTTGTCCAGCATGCGGGTAAACACCGAAACTACTTCGCTGTATTTCTCCCAATCAAATTCCGCTTCGGCTGAGAAAGGGTTGAGTACAAATTTAGTCAGGTTCACTGAACCTAGCAAGCAACTG
>CAZOIG010000520.1:0-14064 GCA_964579235.1 uncultured Gammaproteobacteria bacterium | reverse complement strand
GGTTCTTCATGTAAGAGAGCGGCTTGCTCTCGAAGGCTGAGAATGTGTTCTTCCCAAGCGTTTTGAGTATTAAACCAAGGAAATGCAATCTTAAACGCCGGGTCTTCCCAACGTTTTGTCAGCCAGCCAAAGTAGTGGATGATTCTCAGTGTTCGTAAGGCTTCTACTAGGTGCAATTCCGCACCATCAAAGTCATTGAACTCCGTATAACCTTCCAGCAGGGCGTCAAGAAATGCGGTTTGCTCTTGTCGGTCACCGGCGATGAACATCCAAATATCCTGTACCGCCGGCGCCATACGGGCGTCATCAAAGTCAACGATGTGAGGCCCGGAGGGTGTCCAAAGTACATTGCTGGGGTGACAATCACCGTGGCAACGAATCAGGTTTAAATCAGGTACACGCTGATAACACATCTCAATGCCCTCTAAGAGCTGAGCGGTTAGTCCCTCGTACACTGAAGCCAATTCAGTTGGTAGCAAGCCGCTTTCTAAAACGGTGTTGCGGGCATCAACTCCAAAAGTTTGAATATTAAGGGTGGGTCGAGTTTCAAAATTTGTTTCCCTGCCCGCAGCATGAATGCGACCGATAAAGCGTCCGAATTGCGCGAGTTGATCGAAACTTTCTAAATCGGGGGCCCGTCCGCCCCGATTGGCAAACAAAGCAATGCGGAACTCACCCTGCTTTAAAAGGGTTTGACCGTTAATTGAAAGCGGCGCGACAACTGGTATTTCCAATTCTGCGAGAGTTTTGGTGAACTCATGTTCTTCAAGAATTTGTGCGTCGCTCCAACGATTTGGGCGATAAAATTTTGCCACAATAGAGTTTTGTGGGCCGAGCTCTAGTGAGCTGTCGGCTGCCAAAACACCGTCTTCAATGTGTTCAATACCTACCCGATAAACACGCTTCTCATAGCTATTGAGCGCCAACATGCGCCCAGCACACATCAAGCCCAAGGCCTCGATGGAGTTTAAGACATGATCTGGAGAAAGGTTTGCGTAGGCTTGTTGCATGATAGGAATGAGTCCTGCATGAGAGCGGTTTTTGAAACTGCTCGTGAGTATACGCTGGTGGTAACAGCGACGCGACGTGGTGAATCAAAGTTAGTGAACTAAGTAGAAATTATGTCGAGTAAATCACGCTGCTGATCGATTTTTATACTTTTCTAAACGCGGACTTGTGCATAATCGGACAGCAACGCATTTTAGACAAGTAAACGATAGTCAATATTATGAAAGACTCACACAGCACCGAGGAAAACAAAGCAGAGGTTCAACTTATAGCTCATCGAGGCTACTCAGGGCGATATCCTGAAAATACTTTGTTGGCGTATCAAGCGGCTTTGCAGCAAGGCGCGCGGTATTTTGAGCTTGATCTACAAATGAGTTCAGATGGGGTGCCGTTCTTGCATCACGATAAAACACTAGATCGTATGGCTGGAATCAGCGACGATTTTCGCGACACTAAGGCCAAGGTCATCAAATCTTTACGCGCGCCCTATGCGTCTCGTTTTGGTGATTCATTTGCAGACAACCGATTCACCAGCTTTAAGAAATTCTGTAAGTGGCTGGCGCTAGATTCACAACTCGTCACTTTTGTCGAGATCAAACAAGAATCAATAGATCGTTGGGGCATCCCTGTGTTCGTTGATGCCGTATTGTCTAGAATCAGAAAAACGGGAGTAGCTGAACAATGTGTGATTATTTCGTTCAACCATGAGGTGATCGAATATACGCGCAAGCGCAGCGCCCTAAAGTGTGGCTGGGTGCTGCCTGCATGGTCAGAAAACGAGAAACGTATAGCTGAAGAGTTAAACCCAGAATACCTGTTTTGTGATTCCGACAGTTTCCCCGACGACAACGAGCAAGTATGGCAGGGTGATTGGCAATGGACGCTCTATAATCTTGATGATGTAGAGAGCGCCAAAGCCTATATCGCACGTGGGTTTACCAGCCTAGAAACTAACGAAATAGGCCTGTTGATGAGCAGTGATATTGTTAGCTGAGTAAACGATTAGATCAGCTTTACGGCTGATCTAACTAATGTGAACGCGCCTAACGTTTTAAAGCGTCTCTGATTTCCGTAAGCAGTTGTACTTCTTCAGACGGTTTGGCAGGCTCTTTAGGCGCTTCTTCTTCGGCGCGCTTCGCTGCGTTGAGCCCTTTGATCACCATAAACAGTGCAAATGCCACGATCAAAAAAGTAACGATGGCGTTAATAAATAATCCGTAGTTGATCGTTACCACTCCAGCCTCTTGGGCCGCGGCAAGTGTGCTGTAAGTCGCGCCTTCTTTGCCCCCTGATATCACCAAAAACATGTTGGAGAAATCAACCCCACCAGTAAGCACTCCAACGATTGGCATGATCACGTCATCCACCAATGACTTAACGATGGTACTGAACGCAGCGCCGATCACAATACCGACTGCCATATCTACAAAGTTGCCTTTCATGGCAAATTCTTTGAACTCTTTTAACATTGGTTTCTCCTTGTTAGGGTTTGCCGAGACTTAGTTTTAGTCTAAGCGCTGATTGAAAAGCCGCTTCGGGAAGCCGGCACAGCTGCCGCAACTCTATCTCTGCCTCAGGCGTTAAACAAGCTAGCGACGTTCAAATTTAACAATACCTTACACTGAGTTTGCACATGGCGTATTAGCCACGGACTGGTTTGCTAGCAAAACTGATTTCAGTTTTCTTGCAGGGCCAGCTCGACCTCGTAGTATGGGTGGTCTGAAATTCCGCGCGGTGCATACCTACCATTTATTGCCTTAAAGCCGCGGGTGATGATCCAATCAATCCGCTCTGATTCGTGCGGGTCTAAACCCAGTTGACCAATCGTATCAACCACGTCGCTGCGTTCGATCAAGGACTTGAGTCGCGTCGAGTCGCTGCGGGTATTAAAGTCGCCGGTGAGTATCACTCTCGAGTGTTTATCAAATTCTTGGATCACCAGTTCTAGCTGTTGATCCTGTCCTTTGGAGGTGTGTAAGTGGGTGTTAATAAAGGTGATAGGCTGATCGTTCCACAGCATTGTTGCCACAGTAAAATTGCGATAACTTTTGCGCGACCAGTCCGGCAGCATGGTGGTGTGCCACCCATCCACAGGTAATTTACTTAATATGGCATTGCCTCGATGATCCTTGAACCAGCGCTTTACCGTCGGATTTAGGCTGTACAAGAACGAACCTGATTTTGCCAAGGCGTCAATTTGACTGGTTCCAATACCGAAAACGTTTAGCCAATTGGGCGCGTATACTTCTTGTACGCCTGCTATATCAACTCCGGCTAAAGCTTGAGCGCTGCGCTGAATATCCCGCACACCCTCATTAGACTTGCCGGTTTGAATATTATAGCTGGCGACTATTAGCGTTGTGCTCGAATGAGTGGATTGAGCTGAGTTGTAATAGTCTTGCTGAAAGCTCTCTCCGCGCGCGTCTTGAGCAGGCAGCGCGCGTCTTGCGATCAGCAAAACCACCAGCGAAAACAAAACTGCTATAAAGATGCTCTGCGAGAAGTTGCCTGAGGTGTTCATCGTAAAAAAGGAATATGACCGCTAAGATTCGTTACTTAGTTGCAACCAGGTAGGCAACATAAGACAAACACGCTTCGCCATCTTCGGTTTTGGTAAAAATACCATCACCGCTTTCACCATCTTCATCGGTGCCCTCCCAATAGCAATCCGCGCTTGAGAAACCAGCATCAATTAAGAGGTCACGCAGTTCAGGTAAACCCCAAAGGCGCCAGTCGTAGGTGAACGCATCGGTCATTTCAGTACCGTCGGGAAATCGAAAATGAATGTGTAGGCGCGCCTCACCGGTAATAGGGTTGATGGCGTCTTGGTCCCATACATAAGTAAAGCTACCGTCATCCATCTCGGTCTCTTCTTCAAGCTCTTGAATACTCTCGGGTCCGCCATGCAGATCAATTACGAAAATTCCGTCGTCTGCTAGATCTTTTTGTACCCCCGTAAAATAGTCCAACATCTCAGCGCGTTGTTTGAATATCCAATATGAAAAATTTTGCGCGCATCGAACGTCAGGCGCCTGACGACTTGGTACCCGCGCATCTTCCTCATATTGAGTAAGACGCTCTGCCGATTTACCTAAAGGTTTAATGTTGTGTTTGAGCCCCCATTGCAAGGGTTCAGGATCAATATCATACGATTCAGCTGTATTCTTCTTGCCAGACTTAACCCAATAGCTACTTAGCAGGCAGGTGCCGCAAAAGTCTTCTCGAAAGTGGCGTGGTTTGCGGCCGCGAATTTCTTTATAGGTTTGAATTAAAAATTCAGCATCTTGGTCTGCAGACTGAACCGCCCTTTGATACAACACATATTTGTCTGCGGTTGCGGCTGTGAATTTTTTGGTCATTTGGCTTCGTCTTTGGTCGAGTATGGGTATACTGTTTTGCGTTCCGAAGTGTAGCTGATTTGCTCGCGCTGAAATAGCTCGTTACTCTGAGCACTCAGACGGAAAATGTTGCGAAAAAGGCTGTGTGACTAGCGGACATTATTGAGTGATGTTTTCAATAATATTCGCTAAGTGCTTGAATTTTTTAGGTTCTGTGAATTTCTTCTAAACATTAAGGCAACCCTAGTTATACACATTATTTTCTTGTCAATAGTTTTGGCAGATTTTTTTGCTGTAATCTAGCTGTAATATACGAAATTCTCTTAAGTTATTGATTTTATTGGTTTATTTGGCTTGCTTAAAAATTAAGCAACGCACTTCGAGCCAGTCAGTGCAATGCCGCGTCGCAAATATGCGCATTTTATTAACAAAGTTATCCACAGGTTCTGTGAGTAACTTTAGGCGACCAAATACTGGATAACGTGTCAAATACCTCTCAAGAACGAGCCACAAACAAGTCTGCGCAAATCTATGCTGCGGTGGCTGTTCCAGTACCTCTGCGCCAAGTCTTTGATTTTATTATGACTGGACCATTAACTGGTTCGGCCGAAACCTATGTGGGGCGTCGTGTTCTCGTTCCATTTGGTCAGCGAAAACTAGTTGGCGTCATCACCCAGATCAAGCATCACTCAGATGTTGATACCCGTAGATTAAAGCCGATCATAGAAGTCTTAGATGCACAGTCGGTATTTGATCCGACTTTATGGAAAACTCTTGCATGGCTAAGCAACTACTACCTCGCACCAATCGGTGAGGTGATGGAAATGGCTTTACCGACTTGGCTGCGCAAAGCCAATCTAGCAGAGCTCAGTTCATCCCGGCAGTGGGTATTAAGCGAAGCAGGCCGATCAAAGCCGATTGAGGATTTGGAGCGAGCGCCAGTTCAGCTGGCAATCATAAAAAAGCTTCTTACAGACTCGGTATTAACCGCTGACGATTTTGCGCAAATTAGTAAAAGTTGGCGGAATGCCGTCTCTGCTTTAATAGAAAAAGGCTGGTTATTAGAAGAAATCGTGGAGCCTCGTTTAAGCGCAAGAACTGCATCCGAAAAATCGTCGTTGGTGCTTAACCGACAACAACAGTTAGCCGCCGATTCTTTGGTGGCTGATTTGGATTCACGGTCTTTCAAGGTGAGTTTGTTGTTTGGCGTAACGGGTAGCGGTAAAACTGAGGTTTATTTCGCTGCAATTGAGTCGGCTCTTGAGGCCAATAAGCAAGTTCTGGTTCTGGTGCCAGAAATTGGCCTTACTCCACAATTATTAGACCGATTTCAATCTCGATTCTCTGAGCCAACGGTGGTGATGCACTCTAATTTGAGCGAGAAAGAACGTCATGCCGCATGGTGGCACGCTCAGGCAGGTCACGCCAAAATAATCATTGGCACACGCTCAGCAGTGTTAACTTCAATTCCTAATCTAGGGCTAATTGTGGTCGATGAAGAGCATGATACGTCGTTTAAGCAGCAAGACGGTGTGCGCTATCACGCGCGCGACACGGCTATCTACCGAGCCAAGTTGGCGAATATTCCGATCGTATTGGGTAGCGCTACACCAGCGCTCGAAAGCTTTCAGAACGCATTAACCCAGCGCTACAAGCTGTTAGAGTTAAGCCAGCGGGCTATCGACTCCGTGCTGCCAGAGGTTGAGTTGATTGATCTTGAACAACAGGAAGCTAATGAAGGATTAACGCCAGCTCTACGCAAACAGTTACAAGTTACTCATAGTGCAGAGCGGCAGAGTATGTTGTTCATTAATCGACGTGGTTTTGCACCGGCGCTTTATTGTGTTGAGTGCAAGACGACGTTGCGCTGTCATCGTTGTGATGCGCATTTGACGGTGCATCGGACTCACAATCGCGTGCGTTGTCATCATTGTGGTTACGATTCGCGTATTCCGAATAGTTGTACTAATTGTAAATCGACTGATTTGAAAGACCTGGGTGAAGGTACGCAGCGCGTTGAATCAAGTATTGAGGCTTTATTGCCTAAGGCTAAGGTTGTACGTATTGATCGCGACTCGACTCGTAACAAGGGCCAGTTGGAGAGCTTGCTTAATTCAGTCAAAACGGGCGAGGTAGACATCATGGTCGGCACTCAGTTACTAACTAAGGGTCATGACTTTGACCAGTTGAGTTTAGTGGGTGTTTTGGAAGCGGACCAGGGCTTGTACAGCTCAGACTTTCGTTCGACCGAGCATCTGTTTCAACAATTGGTACAAGTCGCAGGTAGAGCGGGGCGCCGTGGCGAGCGTGGACGGGTATTAATCCAAACTCGTTTTAAGCAACACCCATTATTCGAGTTTGTTGCTGCGCAAGACTACCGAGGTTTTGCCGAAAGCGAGCTGCAGGTTCGCGAGCAAATTCAATTGCCGCCATTCAGTTTTCTGGCAATGCTACGAGCGGAATCTACGCACGACGCCAGAGCGATGCAATTTTTACGCGCAGCGAAAACCAAAGTTCCGAACATTGATGGAGTCAGAGTTATGGATGCCGTCCCCGCCCCAATGGCGAAAAGGGCGGGGCGTTATCGCACGCAGCTATTACTGCAAGCGAGAGAGCGAAAAGCGCTCCACCATTGTCTTTCGGCACTACTCGAAGCGATAGAGGCAGATGACGGGTTGCGTAAATTGGCCAACGGTGTGCGCTGGAGCCTGGACATAGACCCACAAGATTTGTATTAATTTGACAAATCTCTGTTTGAACGGGCTGTCACCCTATATGCAGACAAGGTAAAATCCGCCATTCTAAAAATATCAATGCTGATTGGCCCAAGGTTGTTAAGCAACCGAGAGTAATTTGCATTTCTAGCTCAAACTAATAGGTTCTGCTTTGACCACCAGCCCGCAAGATTCGCTACATGCTCTGTTTTCCAGAGCGGTAGATCAACTTAAACAAGATGCCGTGATCCCAGAGGACCACGCAGTAATGATTAAGTTCGAAAGAACTCGCCAAAAAGAACACGGCGACTTTGCCAGTAATGTCGCGATGACGCTTGCTAAGGTTGCGGGCAAAAACCCGCGAGAATTAGCGGCGCTAATTGTAAAGGCAATGCCGGTTGACCCCAGCATCAGTAAACTTGAAATAGCTGGTCCTGGATTTATCAACGTATTTCTAGCTGAAGATGCGCGTTATACGGTGTTAGAGACTATTTTCAGTAAAGGCGATCAATATGGTTTAGCCGAACCCAATTCCAAGCAAAAGATAATGGTGGAGTTTGTTTCCGCTAATCCTACGGGCCCTCTGCATGTTGGCCACGGTCGCGGTGCCGTTTACGGTGACGCACTAGCGCGCGTGTTAACCGCGGCTGGTAACACCGTAGAGCGCGAGTACTACGTGAATGATGCTGGCCGTCAAATGCAAATTTTGGCAACCAGCCTTTGGATTCGCTACGCACAAGAAGCGGGCCTTAGCGTAACGCTGCCGAGTAATGCGTACCAGGGTGACTATATTCAAACTATGGCGAAAGAACTTTACGCTGAATACCAAGCGAAGTTCATTCTAGAACCGAATAGTTTGCAGGCTGCTCAATCGGGGTTAGAAGATGAGGCGGCTCTGGATGCATTGATTGAATCAGTCAAACAACAACTTGGCGCTGAGGCTTATGGAGTGTTTTTCAATAAGGCGTTGGGGAGCATCTTGGATGACATTAAGGATGACTTGGCTGGATTCGGAATCGACTATGACACCTGGTACTCAGAGCAGAGCTTATTTGATAGCAATAAGGTAAGCACTGTTATCGATCGATTAAAGGCGTCAGGTGACGTGGTCGAAAAAGGCGGTGCTTTATGGTTTTTATCAACCAAGTACGGTGATGAAAAAGATCGCGTTGTAGTTCGAGAAAACGGTCAACCCACTTACTTTGCATCAGACATCGCCTACCATTACGACAAGCTAGCACGCGGTTTTGATCTTGCGATCAATATTTGGGGTTCTGACCATCATGGTTACATCCCGCGCGTAAAAGCGTCCATGCAAGCTTTAGGTTTAGATCCCGAGCAGCTTAAGGTGCTGCTCGTGCAATTTGCGGTGTTGTATCGTGGTGGAGAAAAACTAGGCATGAGTACGCGGAGCGGTCAGTTTATTACTTTACGCGAACTGCGTGAGGAGATTGGTTCGGACGCCGCACGCTTTTTCTATACCCAGCGTAAATCAGAACAACATATGGATTTTGACTTAGACCTCGCAAAGTCAAAAAGTAATGAGAACCCGATGTATTATGTGCAGTATGCGCACGCGCGCATCAGTCGTATTTTTACTACCGCTAACGAGCGCGGAATTGCGATTGCGGCTCCGCAAGAGGCTGACTACAGTTTACTAAGTGGCGAGCATGAAACCGCAATTCTTAAGCAGCTAGAACGCTTCCCAGAACTAATTGTTAACGCGGCAGCTAACTATGAGCCTCACCAGATTACCTACTACTTGCGTGATCTAGCTACTGCGTTTCATTCTTGGTACAACAGCAGCCGCTTTTTAGAATTGGACGATGCTGAACGTGACGCTATGCTCGCTTTGTGCTCAGCTGTACGCCAAGTGCTGCGTAATGGCCTGATGATCATCGGTGTTGCAGCGCCGACTTCGATGTAAACAGTTATTGAACTGTTGAGGGTGTCCCAGTGGCTCAAGCGCGTCGTATAAAACCAAAGACCAGTAAGAAGAAGCCCGTCAAGCGCTCGCGCATGGCCGATTTACCGTGGGGGCTGATGTTTGTAATCTTGGTCTCGGGCGTCGTGTTAGGAGTTTTATTCAGCGGGGCCCAACGCGAAGACAGTCAGTTTGGCCAGGGTCTAAAAGCGTTAATGGATGAATCACCTAAGGCGCAGCAGCCGTCGAATCAGGTCTCACAAGCAACGAAGGACAGCATAGAGTCAGGTATTGGCCAAACCGAGTTTGATTATTATGAAGTACTGCCCGATATAGAGCAGGTGATGCCGGATGACCTGCCTGACGGAGCAGTTGAGGCACGACGCAGCGACGGCTATGAGTACTTTATTCAAATTGCCTCGTTTCGTAATCGTGAGGATGCTGAAGCACTCAGAGCGCGTTTAGCTTTACAAGGCGTTGAGGCGCTCACTCAAGCTAGAGAAGTTGACGGTAAGGGTTTATTTTTTCGGGTGCGATTAGGTCCATTCGCCAACACGCGCTTAGCAAAAACAGCTAAAGCAAGGCTAAATGGCCTCGGTCAAGACCCATTTATTTATAGAAGCGCTAAGTCAGCCGATTAATGTAAACGCATTCGCTCCCTTATTTTTCTGTCTCTGTTTTGGGTTCCGTAACCCGTTCTTCAGAAGCGTATTCCAGTTCGTGTCCGGCGGCCCCTTGCAATAGCCGAACGTTATTCATCATCACCTTTTGGACGAGTCGCGCACACCCCTCGGGGTCGTCACCTAATTGCTTTGGATCAATATTCAGTGGCTCGCCTATACCTATATGAATTGTTGAAAAGGGCTTAGGAAATCTATGTTTGTCCCAACTCTTTAGAACCCATTGCTTACTGGCTTCAATGTGCAGTGGCACAATGGGCGCACGACCCGCCGCAGCTAACCATACAACCCCATTCTGAACTTGATACATAGGTCCGCGTGGGCCATCAGGAGTCATGGCTATAGGCTCTTTGCTGCGCAATAGTTTTAAGAGTGAGCGAGTCACTCGAGATGAGCCCTTAGAGCTGGAGCCTCGCACCGTTTTGTTGCCAAAAAGGGCGCCGAGACGAGCGACGTATTCGCCATCGCGGCTGTCACTTACGATGCAAGTAATTTGTCGGTTGCGCATTGCCCAGGGAGCTATCGTTGAACAGTTATGCCACATGCTCAACAAAAATGGTTCGTTGTTGTTAATTAAGGTTTCAAGCTGCTCACGGTTGTGCCACTTAACTCGGCAGGTCAGCGTGATGAGGTCAATCAGCCACTTTACTAAACGCGGAATAATCGCGAATTTAATTTCTGAACGAGACACGGAATTATGCGTTTGGAAGCTAGTCTTTATCGCCTTTACTAGGCTCAATGTTGGCTTGAAGTTCCTTTAATTGAGCTTCAAGCTTGTTAAAACGTTTTGTTACATACTCAACGATTTTGGTGCGCCGAGTATGCTCTCGCATTGGTCTGGCGGGTAATCCGCCGTACATGCCACTGCTGGGTACATTGTCAATTACCCCAGCTCGGTGAACAAGAACTGCGTCGTCAGCTACCGTTTGATGATCAAGAATCCCCGATTGTCCAGAAGCGATGACGCGTTTTCCGACCTTGCTTGATCCAGCAATGCCGGTCTGCGCAATGATTAGTGAGTCTTCGCCCACCAACACGTTGTGGGCGATGTGGCACAAGTTATCAATCTTAACGCCACGTTGGATCACGGTAGAGCCATAGGTTGCGCGGTCGATACTGGAGTTACTTCCCACAAATACATCGTCTTCTATCACAACATTGCCGGTTTGTGGTACACGCTCATAATGATTGTCGGGGGCTTTGGCAAAACCATACCCTTCGCTTCCTATTACGCAGCCAGACTGAACGATGACACGCTTGCCGATGACGCAGGATTGGCCAATTGTTGCATTAGGGTTAATCGTGGTTCCGTCGCCTATCTGCACCTTAAACTCAATTACGCTGTTGCTGCGTATCACAACGTCTTTACCAATCACCACGTCTTTGCCGATTACAACGTTGGGGCCTACGCGGCTGGATTCAGCTATCTTGGCAGAGGGATGAATCACCGCCGAGGGGTGAATCCGTGGCCATTCCGAGTCTAATCGGTCATAGTCGTGATAACGCTGCTTGATCAAGGCTTGCGCCAGACGCACATCTTTAACGCAGACTATCAGCCCCTCAAATTCAGCCGCTATTTGCTCAGCAACGGTTTCGGTTGTCACCACCACTGCGGCAATTGGGTTTAGTTGATCACTCTTCTGGATGAAAATTAAGCTGCCTTGTTCGGCTGCCTCATAAGCACTGGTATGACTGAATTGCGTGTCTTCCCCATGGGATGAAACAATCAGGTCGGCAAACACTTGGCGTAACTCGTTAGTGTGAATCATAGTTTGTTATTGTTATTCGGGTTCGCGTGATCGCCAGAAAGAGGTCCGCCAAGCGACGGCATCTACAGGTTTATAGATCAGCGTATCTCAGTTATAGTCTAACTCATATTGAGCCCGCGCTGGTAAGCTAAGTCGTTGTGGTTTTGGCTCTGCACGTGGCGCTTTGCGCAAAGACTTGGTCAGTCAACGTAAATTAGATGATGAGGAAAAACCTTTTAATGAAGCCGAATTATTCGCTTTCTTTCGTGTTAGCAATTACTTTTCTAATGGTTGCATGCTCAGGAGATGATCAAGTCGATGCGCAAGACAGCAGTCAGCCGCTAACCCCGCATGCGGCTGAAAGCGAAGCGCTTGTGAATGAATCGAAGCCAGAGAGTATTGATTACAGTGAGGACCGAACGTCACATATTTATATCGGTACAGGCAGTGTTCAAGGCGTTTATTTTCCGATTGGCGGCGTTATTTGCCGATTGCTTAATCGGCATACATCAGACCACAACATCCGATGCACCCTTGAAAGTACGGGCGGATCAATTAACAACTTGAATCGTCTGCGAGAGGGCGATTTTGATATTGTCGTTGCACAGTCGGACTGGCATCACCATGCTTATCACGGCACCAGCACATTTGAAAAACACGGTCCAAATCCACAATTGCGCTCAGTATTTGCTTTAGAGGCCGACCCTTTGGCGCTGATCGTTAGGCAAGATAGCACCATTCTTGAGTTCGATCATCTTGAAGATCGTACTGTTAGTTTGGGCTATTCGCGTTCCTTACAACATCGAATTTTAGATCATTACTTAGAGCTAAAAGGTTGGACGGCAGATAAGTTTAAAGAAGTAGTTTTAATGAGTGATGCGAAACAAGGTGCGGCTCTGTGTAAGCAAGAAGTAGAGGCTATTTTGCTGCTGAGCAGCAGCATGAATGATTATCTCGCGGATTTACCTGAGGACTGTGCGTTACGGCTGGTCTCGATTGACGATGAGGTTGTTGATCAGGTTATCGACAATCACCCATACTATCGTAAAGGTGCTATACCCAGCAGCATGAGCATGGGGAGCCAGGAAGCAATCCAATCGTTTGGCTTAGGGGCAACTTTTGTGGCGATGGAATCGACTTCCAATAAGGCGGTCTATCATGTGGTGAAAGAAATCGTTGAAAATTTTAGAGACTTTAAATCTTTGCATCCTTCGCTACAGATGATCAAAACTCAAGAATTATCCAGCTCGGCATTAACAGCGCCTCTTCACCCCGGCGCAATTCGCTATTACCGTGAAGCCCGTCTATTACCCAACCAAAACTAATTAGAACGGTTACCGTGTGATTGATGCAGAGCAAGCCTTAAGCAAACTAATTGACGGTAATCGCCGCTTTATTGAAGCGACCTTACAAAGCGGCGTTTTGGCAACGCCTGTTGATCATGAAAAGGTGGCTGGAGCTCAATCACCATTTGCAATCATTATTGGTTGCTCAGACTCTCGAGTTCCAGCAGAGTTGGTTTTCCATTGTGGTCTCGGCGATCTATTTGTTATTCGCGTTGCTGGCAATGTGGTGGCGCCGTCACAGGTGGGCAGTGTTGAGTACGCCTGCGAGCATTTCGGTACACAGTTGCTTGTCGTCATGGGCCACTCCAACTGCGGTGCGATTCAAGTTACCGTAGATGCTTTGTTGGCTAAAGATGAACCTGTTTCGCCGAACTTGAAAACCATAGTGGAGCGCATCTCTCCGGCTGTTTCTCAGGTAGTCGAACATAACCAGCACGTTTCTCGAGAAGAGCTAAATCGTCTCACAGTCAGAGCTAACGTTCGACATACAGTTAGACGCGTGACGGAAAAATCCGTTATTCTTAGGCGGTTAGTGGCTTCAGGTCGGTTAAAAATAGTGGGTGCAGACTATTCACTGGGAACTGGCGAAGTGACTTTTATCGATGCATGAATACCAATAATAAGTATAAAACCAGAGTCTTTAAAGGAGGACACCATGAATAAATTAGCAGACTATCAAGAACAAGCTTATGCTCTGTTTCGAATTGTCACAGGGTTTTTGTTTATTTGGCACGGCACCCAAAAACTGTTTAATTATCCAAGCGATTTTCCATATCCCCTAAATACGCTGATGTACTCTGCCGGTGCGATTGAGTTGGTTGGCGGCGTGTTAGTCATGATTGGTTTATTTACACGTCCCGCAGCATTTATTTGTAGTGGCACAATGGCGGTGGCGTACTGGATGGTGCACGGAACTAAGGGCTTTTACCCAATGCTCAATGGTGGTGAGTTAGCGGCGCTGTACTGTTTCGCGTTTCTTTTCATCGCGACCAAAGGTGCAGGAATGTGGTCACTGGATAAGAGCTAGTCATTTATAGGCTCCAGTTTAGTACAACAAGAGAAATAAAAAAGGCCACATCTGTGGCCTTTTTTATTGCGTATGGAAACCGTTGTTTTGCTACAGCCCAGCAGCGTCTCGCAATACATCTGCTTTATCTGTGTGCTCCCAAGTAAACTCGGGTTCGGTTCGACCAAAGTGACCATAGGCGGCACTGTTCTTGTAGATTGGTCTCAGTAAATCCAAGGTTTGAATAATCGCTTTAGGGCGCAGATCAAAGTGTTCTGCAACCAAGGCCTCAATTTTTGC
>CAZOIG010000519.1:0-1917 GCA_964579235.1 uncultured Gammaproteobacteria bacterium | reverse complement strand
GTAGCGTGTTGTGGCACTAATCACCAAACCAAAGAGTGCTTCAAAATTGGCGATGATGATGAAGCTGATGATCATTATGATGCCGCCAACGATTAAGGATGCGCGCTTTCGGTTCAATGACCAACTCTCATTCACATAAGCGACGGGCACTTCTAACATTGAAATAGAGGATGTGATCGCGGCAATCGACATCAGTAAGAAGAACAGAATCGAGATAAATATACCGGCTACTCCCATGGTCTCAAACAGAGCAGGCAGTACCGTAAAAATGAGTCGATCGCTGTCAATTAGCGCGCCAGCTTCGTCGAAAATCGTTACGCCATTGTGTAAGGCAACGTACATTGCGGGAATAACCAATAAACCTGCGAGCACCGCAATCCCAATGTCAACAATGGCAACCGTCGCTCCTAATCTAGGTAGGTTCTCTGATTTTGAAATATAAGAGCCGTAGACCATCATGGTGCCCACACCCAATGACAAAGAGAAAAAGGCTTGGCCCAAAGCACTGATGACTAAATCAGGGTCTAACACCCGACTGAAATCGGGTTGCAAATAGACCTTCCATCCCTCCATGGCGCCGGGTTGGAACGCGATATAGAGAATTAGGGCGATAATCAAAAGTAGAAGAATTGGCATCAAACGCGTCGACCACTTCTCAATCCCCTCTGTTACACCATTGGCAACGATCGACATAGTCAAACCGTAAAACAAGGCACATAACAATAGGTTGCGCTCTAATCCAAACGTAGTGAGCCAAGTTGCAACTTGATTCTGACCTGCGAGTTCGGCCACTGAACTGAGTCCAAAACCGATCATCCAACCGGCCACGATAGCGTAAAAACTGAGAATTAGACTGGCGGTGAGAATGCCCCAATAGCCAGTCAAATAAGCCAAAGGTTTGACCTTTGGTGTAGCGATATCGACGACCGATCTCACGGTATCGGCTTTGGCATGACGGCCAAGCACTAATTCCGCCATTAATATCGGGTAGGCCAAGACGAACGCAAGAATGATGTAAGTAACAACAAACGCCCCGCCCCCGTTGGATGCAACTTGAATTGGAAAACCCCAAATATTGCCCAAACCGACGGCCGAACCACTCGCCGCTAAAATGAACGCGGTACGCGAACTAAACTCACCTCGACTTGCCATATTGCTCGATCTCCTAATTATTATTCTTATTCGTGTGGCCTGCTTATTCTGACGGTAGGCTTGGTACGGTTAGCCTTTTGATTTCTCGTTTACCTAACACTAACCCGCGTTCAACAAGGTCGCAACACGGTCGACGATGATCGGAAGGTTTTGATCCGACAGTCCCGCGACATTCATCCGTGTGGTCTCCAGTAGGTAAATCCCATATTGTTCGCGCAAAGCGATGACCATTTCTCGCGGAATTCCTAGATAGCAAAACATGCCATTGCTGTTCGCGACAAAGTCAAAGTTCATAACAGTTTGCGCATTATTCAGCTGTTGAGCCAAGCCGCGGCGAAGACCGTTCATGTGCTTGCGGACATCATTGAGCTCCGCTTTCCAGTCGGCGGTGAGCTTAGGGTCTGATAGCAGATGGCCTACAATGCCTGCGCCATGATACGGCGCCATACTATACGCGCGCCGCGCGGCCGTAAGGATGTGCGTCTTGGCTGCGTTAGTTTGGGCTGCAGATTCGGTCACAACAATAACCGCACCCGTTCGTTCACGGTAGAGCCCAAAGTTTTTAGAGCAAGAGCTCGCAATCAACACCTCAGGCAGGCGCTCTACTGCTTGTCGAACGCCATAGGCATCCTCGTCTAGACCCTCGCCGAAGCCCTGGTAAGCGACATCAATAAACGGCGTGAGCCGCTTTTTTTCTACTAGATCTAGAACAGCGTCCCATTGGTCTTGGGTAATGTCGGCACCAGTCGGGTTGTGGCAACAACC
>CAZOIG010000518.1:0-2101 GCA_964579235.1 uncultured Gammaproteobacteria bacterium | reverse complement strand
TAATATTATTGACGAGATAAACAACGAGCAACTTAACAATGACATTCCAGAGTTTGGCGCTGGTGACACTGTTGTTGTAAACGTAAAAATTAAAGAAGGTAATCGTGAGCGTGTACAGGCCTATGAGGGTGTTGTTATCGCCAAAAAGAATCGCGGCCTGCATTCTTCATTCACGGTTCGCAAGATTTCATATGGCGAAGGCGTAGAGCGAGTCTTCCAAACCCACAGCCCTTTGATTGATTCGGTTGTCGTTAAGCGTCGCGGCGCTGTTCGCAGAGCTAAGTTGTATTACCTCCGCGAGCTTACAGGTCGTGCGGCACGTATTAAGGAAAAACTCAACTAGAGTTAAGTCCAAGCCTGCATCCGCAGAATTAAAGACGATGAGCGTTACAGCGCCATCGTCTTTTTTTTGTTCCGCAATACTCGATCGGCGGCCACCTTTCTACGGTATTCTTAGCTGACCGAACGCCTCAGGCCAAAATCGAAATTTAATGAGCGGACCTCAAAAATCCATCAGCGACCCAGATATTGCGACGTTTTTAGACGCCGCTTGGCTAGAGTCTGGTCTATCAAAGAATACTTTGAGTGCGTATCGCTCAGACCTAGAGTTGTTCGCTCGCTTTTTGCAGGACAAAAGACTCATTCACGCCAACGCGGGCGATATTCAGTCATACCTAGCGCATCTCTTATCTCAATCGAGTAAAGCCAGCAGCGTCGCGCGATTTTTGTCTACCTTGCGGCGGTTTTATCGCTATCAAATTAGAGAAGGGCGTTTGGAGGTAGATCCATGTGCGCATATTAGATCCCCCAAACAAGGGCGAAAGCTCCCAACGTCCCTCAGTGAATCTCAAGTTGCCGACTTGTTAGATGCGCCTGATTTAAATACCAGTCTAGGTTTGCGCGATCGCGCCATGTTAGAAACTCTGTACGCGACTGGCCTCAGAGTCACTGAGCTGGTCAAGTTAGAATTATTGGAAGTGAATCTTCAGGTTGGCTTAGTTCGAATTATCGGTAAGGGCAATAAAGAACGACTGGTGCCGCTTGGTGAGCAGGCACTGAGGTGGATCGATCAGTATCTGCAAACTGCCAGAGCCGACATCCTTAAACAACAGCAGAGCAATAGTCTGTTTGTTACAGCGCGTGGCAGCGCCATGACAAGGCAAGCGTTTTGGCATTCAATCAAAAAATACGCCGTTTTAGCGGGTATCAATAGCCACTTATCTCCACACACACTTAGACATGCGTTTGCGACGCACTTACTTAACCATGGGGCTGATCTGCGTTCAGTGCAAATGCTGTTGGGGCACTCAGATTTGAGCACCACTCAAATTTATACCCATGTTGCACGAGAGCGATTGCAGTCCATTCACGGTCAACATCATCCGCGCGGGTAAAATTCAGGCTTTAAAAATGGCTGCGCCAAATACGTAGGAGAATTAAAGCTGGAAACTCAAGCCAATATTATGCAGAATACGAGTTTCCAAGACTAAGCCCGACGTCCTCAATAAGTCGGTACTTGTAAGAGAGTCTCCAAGTAAGAGATGTCCTTACCGCAAAACCAAGCATTCGGTTTTTTAATCCCCGCTAGGACCTTAGGGGAGATACGGTCACTACTCAAGAACACACAGCAAAAGTCTGAAGAACAAGTTCTGGCATAGGGTCGCAAGATAAGAACTCAACGAAGCGATAATTCAATTTATAACAAAAATGCTTCAGGAGCCGAATAAGCCGCTCCAAGCCGAATAATAAAGAGACAAAAGTCGCGACTGAAGTTAGCTACAACAGCTTTGCGCGAATCAAAAAAACAATACCAAAATAACATTGATTGGGCGACGCGCCCTTGTCAAACGTCTTCAAGCGACGTTCTGGACAATAAGAGAGAGACTTGAATACACCAAATGTCATAAGCGCCAGTGAAGCGCAGCTAGACCTACAGCAAATAAGCTCAAATGCTTTACAAGTTGTAGAACGATTACAGGAGAAGGGCTATCACGCCTATTTGGTTGGTGGATGTGTACGAGATCTAATTCTCGGCATTAAGCCCAAGGACTTTGATGTCTCCACCAATGCAACTCCGGAGCAGGTTAAACGCGTGTTTAAC
>CAZOIG010000517.1:0-2748 GCA_964579235.1 uncultured Gammaproteobacteria bacterium | reverse complement strand
GCGACTACTCGTGATTGTAGAGTGCTCGCCTGCTCTTGCTGAATTAGACTTACGTCCGCGGCAGGCTGATCACTTGAATGCTCTTTTGTCATGCCAGCGAAGTTTACCTAAGAACAGAACGGAGACAACTGCCGTCTCGGGCTGGCCAAATCTACTCTAGGAAACACACCGTAATCCTAGAGTGGCACGATAACAGCCTTTCGGTTTTCCAGCGGAATGACGAAAAAATCGTTAATCGCGGGCACAAACTCGTAAGAACCGATATCACAGGCTACATCTCGCTCTACACGTCGTTGATCTAAAACACCGCATTGTCCCGCCGCGGCTTGATCAATTGCTGGGCTACCCTCCACTAAGGCATGCGTTGGTGATGGACCTCCGTTATTGGCAATCGGAGATAAAATCGACTCTATATAGGTTGGTACAAGTGTGGCAGATGAGCCTGTAGCAATTGAGCTCGTGGCCATAATATCAGCGCTAAAGGGAACAAAATCAAAAACTGCCTGATTACCAGAAATTTCTGCAGAACCGATAAGGTTATTGTAGCTACTGACGAAATTACTTCCGGTTTCAAAAGGCGGTTTCCCATTGCTTATCTCAGAACCACTCACCAAACTAACATTGCCAGCAATTATATTGTTGTATAAAGACACATCACATGAGTCGTAAGACAGGATACCGCCACCTCGATACTCCGTAGTTCCCGACGTCAATTTCACTGAGTTGCCAGTTATCGTAGAATTGCGCATCGTTAGACTACAATTGTCAGATGCACTGATGCCAGCACCTTGCACTGCAGAGTTACCTGAGATTGTTGAATTGTTGATTTCCGTTGATGTTTCATCGCCTACGATCTTGATTCCGCCGCCTGTAGCACTGCTGCCCATGGATTGGTCGGTGACAATATTGTTGATAATTGCACTTCGCTCAATCAACATTGGGCTAGCGCTAGCGTAGAGCGCGCCTCCAGCGTTTGTAGCCGTGTTCTGAGACAGGGAGCTCTCGGTAATATTGAGCTGTGAACTGGAAGCAGATATCGATCCGCCAACGTCAGCGCGATTCCTCTGTAAGGTGGAATTGGAAATACTCAAACTTCCGTTCGAGCTGAATATAGCTCCGCCTCCTGAGCTACCTGAAGTTCCAACATTGTCTTCAAATGTACTATCTTGAATAATGACGTCGCAACTTGCTGAACTAATTGCCGCGCCACCTTGAACAGTAGAATTACCTGAAAATGTGACGTTATTCGCTGTTAAGGTGCAAGAACTACCATAAATACCGCCACCCCGTCCTACGGCCGTTCCACCACCAGAAGCGAGCGTAAGACTGTTCAAATTTAGTTCCCCGCCGTTGACGCTAAATAGCCTTGTTACGCCGTTGCCGTTTAGCGTTATATTGTTGTTTTGTGGTCCGTTAATTGTCACAGCCTTGCCTGACGATATATTTATGGCGCCTCCCGAGCTTGGCAAAAGGGTAATCTGCGCGCCGTCATCCAGCGATAGATTGACAGTGTCCTGTATGCCAAAACCCGCACCCGTATTGATGCAACCGCCTTGCAAAGCTGCACTATTGAGTGAGAGGACTGCTTGTCGCAGGGTGCACCCTGCATTGTTGTCATCACTAGTTATACCCACTTCGATAGTGGCCGACTGAGCGTTCCCGACAACTCCCTGCGCAATGGCTATCGCTAGACAAGATCTCGTAAATGTATTTAACGGTGGCATAGTGGCTCTCTTTAGCGTGTTTCGATGAGAGATACCGTAGCAATATTAAATCGGTGGCAGAATCGTCCAAAAGGATGGTTTGACGCGATTGAGAATGTCTTAACTCATTCGCTAAAGCACCAGAGTCCAACCATTTGGCACTTCAGGGTGACAAGGATCAAGGTGGGTAATTTGAGAGAATCTGGGCTTCTAGCTAGGCTAAATCAGACGTCGATAAAAATCGAAATGTCGATAACCTGCCCAGCCACTAAGCCCTCTTTTTTTCTTACATCTGCTTTGAGCGGCAATAAAAACGATCCAGTTTCTTTGTCGGGGAATAATGAGGTATTCCATTGCGTGAGATTGATCTGGGCGCTAATTTTGACGGTTCTGAACCCTTGTAAGTTGGAACGCACATATTTCACCTCCTCAGCAGTCTCAGGCGGCAGTGTTACAAAATGCCATGTTGCTCGGCCTTCGTACTTCCAAATTTCTGCTGAAAAGTGCAGATCAATATTCATCATGTTGCCCTTCCCCGTGGGATTTTGTCCTTTTTACACAATAGATTAGAGGCACTCATTCTTTCCCTTTGAATCATAAAAGGAGCTCAGGCAAAACAAGCTTGCAAGGGGTTTGGTGAGATTGCACTGCCAAATCTCTAAGCAAAATTGCAGGCGTTACGGCTCGGTGAATTCACTAGAATTTACCCTGATTGTCAATTTCGATCAAAATCCCGTGCTAGACTGGTTCTGTTAGAGCGTTTGACTGACTGTTTCACTGGAAAAAGTCTTGGGGGCAAGATTTAGATGATACTCGAGTTTTTATTGGCGACCGCCTTAGTTTTAGGCTTTGCAATAAAACTGTGGGCGGTCTTCGCGACACGCGCTTCAGCGAGTGTTAATCCCCTCTTCTTTGGGCTGCTGTTCGTTATCTTATTGCATGGCGCCTGGGCGCTCTTAAGTTACTTCAACCCGGAAAACGGCCTGCCATTAGAATTTTTGTTGCGCGGCCGCTATGTCGTGTTGCTTACGTTTGGCTTCTTCTT
>CAZOIG010000516.1:0-4533 GCA_964579235.1 uncultured Gammaproteobacteria bacterium | reverse complement strand
AATCAGGAAGGGTTTGCAAAGAATGGCTGAGGACGGTTTCGTGGCCGTGCACGAAGCTGGCGCAGAAACGCTACATATAGACGCGTTCCAACACTTGCAATCGACCAATAGTCTGGGGCTTCGTGTTTACGCCATGCTGTCGAGTCGAGACTCCGAACTTGCCGAAAAATGGCTATCTAAAGGACCGTTGATAGATGAGACCGGTTTCTTGGATATTCGCTCAGTAAAAGCGTATTACGACGGTGCCTTAGGTTCTAGGGGCGCTCGACTGCTAGCAGACTATAGTGATAAACCAGGGCATCGGGGAGTAAGCGGCGATGGCTATGGCTTTGATTTTGAGGTGGTAGACAAACTGATCAGAGCAGGTTTTCAGGTCGGTATTCACGCCATTGGCGATGCAGGAAATAAAGAAGTGCTCGACTTTCTTGCCGAATCTCAGCGCAAATACAAGCACAGCATAGAATTGCGGCATCGCGTGGAACACGCACAAGTGATTCAAAACGCGGATTTTGAGCGCTTTAGACAGCTCCGTCTGATTGCGTCAATGGAACCGCCACATGCGGTCGAGGACAAAACTTGGGCAGAGGAACGCCTTGGAGACGAACGCATTAAGGGCGCCTACGCTTGGCGCACACTACGATTAGCGGATGTAGACCTGACGTTTAATTCAGACCTGCCAGGTTCAGACCATTCGATTTTCTACGGCTTACACGCGGCAATTACCCGGCGCGACAAACAAGTTGAGCCAGCACAGGGATGGTACCCCGAACAAAACGTGAGCATCGAAGAAGCCATTCGCGCTTACACCAGTTGGGCGGCCTACTCCGCGTTTCGAGAAGGACAAACGGGGGTTATTAAAGCCGGCAATTGGGCTGATTTAAGCGTTATGGACATAGACCCATTTTCTTTGGCCACAACCACCCCTGAGCTAATTCTAGAAGGCAATATTGTAATGACTATGGTCGATGGAAAAGTCGTATTTTCAAAAGACGCGAAGAAGCACTAAACATTTAGTTGGGCTGACTAGCCGCCGATCAGCTAAGTCCTTCTCGGCCAGTAAGCGCAAGAAACAGCTTCCTCAGCACCACCAAACTGGGGTATACAATGCGCGCCAGCCAAGTGTGTGTAAATAGACCTCGGTTGAGCCGATTGAAGAGACCGTTTTGCGCGCTTAATTCTGCAAGCGTTCGCATCGCCGCCGCCGCGTAGTACAGTTCGCCTTGCCATACAACGAGCATGCCGTCATTCAGATCATAGGCTTCCTCGGCAAGTTGTTTAAGCAGCTTAGGGTGCTGCCGAGCGTCCACCAGTGTTAATTGCTCTACGCGACTCTTTAGCCTATAAAAATCAACATACTTATGGCAAAACGGGCACTCGCCATCGTAAACAATAACCAACCCTTTTTGGTTGATGAGTTCCGCGCGATTCATAACTATTAACAGCCTCTTTCTAAGGTCGGTGCAAAGCTCTAATCTGAAATACGATATCGGCTAGGAATGCAGTGGTTAAACCAAATAGAATCAAACCGTTAACCGCCGCCAACCCCGATAGCAATCTCCATTGTTGATCCAGCACAATGTCACCAAACCCTAGGGTTGTAAACGCCACGGTAGCAAAATAGATAGAGGTTTCAACCGTGGGTAAGTCGCTTAAAACATAAAACAGCCCTGCCCAAGTCCAGATCGAGACAGCGATACCCACCACCAACCAAAGTGCCGAGGCTACCAACATGAATACAGCCATCGGCATGCGCAAGGGAGCTATCAAATGATTGCGCGCTCTGTCCAAAAAGTGATGGATCACGCCGAACATGATCGACTGTAAAACCACCGAAAAAACGATGACTAGTGTGGCTAGAAGAAGTTGGTTGTGCATGTGGGCTTTCGCTCGTAATTATGGTCAAAAGATCTACCGTCGTTCTCATAAGTGTACCTCACTGCATATCGACCCTAAACCTGAGATAGTCGTGAGTAGATACCCAATGATCGCTAGCCCGAGCCCAACTGAAGCTGAGTCGCGACAGAAAAGTATATGGACACTATTCTCAACATCATCAGAGACTACGGCTTATTAAGTTATGTGATTCTGTTTTTGTACTGTGGTTTAAAAAGCGGATCCCTGCCATTGTTTGCGGGCGTTGCTGCGAATCTAGGAGCCTTGGATTTGCATATGGTCGCCATCAGCGTTTTTCTGGGTGGGTATCTCGGCGATGAGTTGCGCTTTTACCTCGGGCACAAATATGGGGTAGCCAACCTTGCAAAAAATCAACGCTATCAAGATGCCTTAAGCATCGCCAAACGAGTGCTCGACCGCTATGGGATAAGCTATATATTCTTGTATCGCTATCCCAAGGGGATGCGCACGATTGGCGCACTCCCGGTTACTTTAACGGATATGCCCTGGCCCGTATTTACAAGCCTCAACGCCGCCTCCGCGATTGTTTGGACCGCTGTATTGGTGGGTCTGGGTTATGCTTTTGGCGCTGCCTTAGAACAGTTTGTCGGCGCTTATTGGGGCTTAGCGAGCGTTGCCCTGCTAGGTCTCTTCATGCTACTGAGCTATGCAGCTTGGCGTCGGATTCAAGCTACTCTTTAACCATCACTTTAACCATCACCGATTAATGGGCGCTTAGCTATGAATCAGCAAGCCAATTATCTTTTCAAGAGTTTGGCGATCTCAGAACATTTCCCCGCGGCGATTTCAGTCATACTCAGCCCCTTAAGTTCGTGTGGAAACACCAGCCACTGATCAGTTGTGTGACAATAAAAATTCGGCTTAAGCGCTGTTTGGTTCATCTCAGGCTTGTACCATGGGCAGGCAAGCTTTATTGCTTTGGGCATAGAGCCACCCACTCTACTGCGCAACGCATCGAGAATGGCTTGCATGCTTTTGCCGGAATCAAAAACGTCATCTACCAATAAAATTCGACTATCACCGTTGATACGCTCTACTAAATATTCCAAACCCATAACCTGAACACGCTTACTCTGTTGCTCAATGCCGAGATACGAGGATGATTTGATCGCAATGTGGTCAGTAGCCAGACCCTGATAGTCAAAATACTCTTGAACCGCTATACCAATTGGAGCGCCACCACGCCAAACACCGACGATAAAGTCAGGCTCAAAACCGCTCTGGTAAACCTTCTGTGCCAGCTTGAAGGAGTCAATGAGGAGTTCTTCGGCGCTAATAAAGTGTTTAGTCATCGCTCCTCCCTAACTCTGAAACGCGCTCATCAAGCCTCGATAAGACTCTTGCCGATCGCCGAACTCCATCATATTGGTCACCACCATCACCTCATCAGCGGCATAGGCTTTTGCCGTCGCGCGAATTTTTCGGTTGACCTGCTCGGGTGTACCGACGGCGCGATTTTCGTTACGTTGGGCGATAAATGCTTCAAGTTGAGGGGTCATCGGATAGTGACAACATTCGTCCAAACTTAACAGCCCACCACCATCGGCAGAACGTTGGCCTGTTACAAAACGAAAGAAGTTTATATCAAATGCTAGCTGCTGTTGCCGCGCCAAGCCCTCTGTTCCGGCACAAAACACACTCATCGTGATGCTCGCCTGAGGTTTTTTGATGCCGCCCTCGGCAGCCGTATTAAAATACTGCTTGTATAAACGAATCAGCTGTTCAGGCGCCTGCGGATTAATAAACAGCGCTAGATTGTAGGGCAAGCCACGCTGCGCCGCTAATTGAGCACTGTCTGGACTAGAGCCTAACAACCAGATCGGTAGATCTCTAGGCGGCGTGGGGCTTACCAACGGTTTTGCACGAGGGTCTTGAATAAACTGTCTGAGTTCCTCCAATAACTGGGGAAACCGTTCGAATTTTGGCTGACCATCGGTCGCCAAGGCTACGGCGGTCGCCATATCCGCACCGGGTGCACGCCCCACTCCCAAATCGATTCGATCTGGGTATAAATTTGCTAATAGCGAAAAAACTTCGGCGATTTTGTAGGCGCTGTAATGCGGCAACATAATACCGCCAGAGCCCAAACGTATGGTCTTGGTGGCTGCGCCGAGTGCGGCGATTAAGACTTCTGGGGCACTCCCCGACAAGGTCGCAAAAGCATGATGCTCCGAGACCCAAAAGCGGTGGTAGCCCAAATCTTCTGCCAGCTGAGCCATCTGGATGGTTTCTTGTAAAGCCGCGGGCGCTTGCTCGGGCGACTTGGTAAATGACTGATCCAGAACTGACAATTTCAGCGACATGACATCTTTCCTTGTTTGAACAACTTAATGAGCTTGAAGAATTAAAAAAGTTTGCGGAGGATTAATCTAATGCAGCGTCACGCATTGATTCGGTCACTCTATCTAGTCGTCCACTAGCATTGCATTAAGCCACTGAGCAACGACCTCTGCGTGGCTGTATAAAATCAAATGTCCCGCACCATCAATCACATCAACAGATACCTTATGACCAGCCCCATTAGCGAAAGCCGATAATTTTTCAGCGTATTGCTGGATTTGAGGTACGGAGAAAACGCCGTCCTGACCACCGTGTAAGATGTGTACGGGACAGCTAACC
>CAZOIG010000515.1:0-6534 GCA_964579235.1 uncultured Gammaproteobacteria bacterium | reverse complement strand
TGTTAGTTTCAGATGTTTCGGTTCGTAGACCGGTTTTCGCCTCCGTATTGTCGATCCTGCTGATCGCCTTCGGGATTGTGTCCTTTGACCGTCTGTCTCTCAGAGAATACCCCGATATCGATCCGCCGATTGTAACGGTTGAAGTCGACTACCCCGGCGCGCCAGCCAATATTGTTGAGACTCGCATTACACAACTCATTGAAGAACGTGTTGCGGGTGTCGCCGGCATCGAGTTTATCGAATCGAGCTCACGCGACGGTCGTTCCAGCGTAGAAATCGAGTTCTCGGTAAATCGAGATATCGATTCTGCCGCGAATGATGTACGCGACCGAATTTCAGGCGTAGCCGATAACCTGCCCGAAGAAGCTGATCCCGCTGAAGTTCAAAAAGTGGACTCTAACGACGACGTTATTATTTGGCGTAACCTAGTTAGCGAAGACATGACGGTGCCTGAGCTGAGCGATTACGCAGATCGCTTTTTGGTGGATCAGTACTCCGCACTCGATGGCGCTGCCCGCGTGGTTGTCGGCGGGCGCCAACGTTACGCAATCCGTATCTGGATTGATCGTCAAGCCCTTGCTGCGCGTGGACTTAGTGTCAGCAATGTAGAACAAGCTTTACGAGCCGAGAACATTGAATTACCCGCTGGTTCTATCGAGTCACAAGAAATGGTATTCAAAGCGCGGGTCGATCGCAGCTTCAAGAAGCCGTCTGACTTTAATCGCTTAGTGCTCGACCAAGGTGACGATGGTTACTTAGTTCGCTTAGGCGATGTCGCGCGTGTCGAACTGGGCTTGGTGGAAGACCGTACCTTTTTTCGCGGTAACCAGGAACCAATGGTCGGCATTGGCGTTATTCGTCAGTCCACCGCTAATACCATTGATGTCGCTACCCGCGTTAAAGAACTCACCGCGCGCTTGAATAAGAATTTGCCAGAAAAAATGGCGATCAAAGAGAGCTACGACGCGTCGGTGTTTATACAAGCGTCCATCAATGAAGTGTACACGACGCTCCTTGTGGCCGTACTCTGCGTGATTTTCGTGATCTACGTGTTTTTAGGCAGTGTGCGCGTGATGCTGATTCCTGCCGTGACAGTACCCGTATCATTGACCGCAACCTTTATTGCGATGTACGCCTTTGGCTTTTCGGTCAATCTGCTTACTTTGCTAGCGCTGGTTCTCGCCATCGGTTTGGTTGTGGACGATGCCATCGTCGTGCTTGAGAACATCGTTCGGCGCATACAAGAAAAACGCGAGACGCCGCTTGTCGCTGCCTTTAGAGGGGCTAGGCAGGTGGGCTTCGCGGTAGTTGCGACAACCTTGGTGTTAGTCGCGGTATTCGTACCCATCACCTTTCTCGAAGGTGACCTAGGCCGCTTGTTTACAGAATTCGCGCTCACTATCGCCTCGGCCGTCGCGTTCTCTTCGATCGTTGCTTTAACGCTATCAACCATGCTGGCGTCCAAGATTTTGACGCCATCCACGGCTAAGAACACGCCACTCGTTGAATGGGTCAACTCGGTATTCAAAACTGCTCGTATGCGCTACCGACGCGTATTAGTTGGAGCATTGCGCGCGCCAAAAAAACCGCTTATTGGCATGAGTGCACTGGCAATTGTTTCCTGCTTATTCTTCTTCAACATTGATCAAGAATTTGCTCCAAAAGAGGACCGAGGTGGCTTTTTCTTAGCGGTGAATGGCCCAGAAGGCGCCAGCTTTGAATACATGAGCGAGTACATGAACGAGATTGAAGATCGCTTGATGCCTTTGGTCGAAGCTGGTGACATCAAGCGTTTATTGGTTCGTGCACCTCGCTCAGTAGAACGGTTTAACACAGGCTTTGCGATCGCCGTATTGCACGATTGGTCTGAGCGCCGCTCGGCTTGGGATATCATGGCTGACGTTAGGCAAAGGCTGGCTGATCTACCCGGGGTACGCGCCTTTCCTATCATGCGACAGGGTTTAGGCGGCGGCACTGGCAAACCTGTGCAATTCGTTTTGGGCGGCTCAACCTACGAAGAGCTCGCAGAGTGGACCCAGATATTGCAAGACAAGATCGAGGAAGACAACCCAGGCTTTTTGGGCGTAGATATCGATTACGAGCAAACCCGCCCGCAGATTGACTTCGTGGTTGACTATGACCGAGCCGCCGACTTGGGCGTTACGGTTGCAGAAATCGGGCGTACTCTTGAGACCATGATGGGCGGCCGCCGAGTGACGACCTTTTTGGAGCGTGGCGAAGAATACGACGTGATCATCGAAGGCGAACGCTTGGAGCAATCTTCCTTAGATGATATTCAAAACATCTACGTGCGCTCAGATCGCAGCGGTCAGCTAATACCTGTATCAAACCTACTAACCATTACTGAGTATGGCGCGGCGGATAACTTGTCTCGATTCAATCGAGTCCGAGCGATCACCCTAGAAGCTAATCTGGCTGATGGCTATAGCCTCGGGGAGGCATTAGCCCACTTAGAAGGTCTGGTCGACGCACATTTGCCGGATGAGGCCATCGTCGACTACAAAGGCCAAAGTCGAAATTTCATGACCTCAGGCAGCTCCATAGTATTCGTCTTTTTATTGGGCTTGTTGGTTGTATTTTTGGTGCTTGCCGCTCAATTTGAGAGTTTTGTGCACCCATTTATCATTTTGGCTACAGTACCCCTAACCATAGGTGGCGGTCTGTTTGGCCTGATGATAACTGGTCAGTCTCTGAACATTTACTCGCAAATCGGCCTGATCATGCTGGTTGGGCTGGCGGCGAAGAACGGCATTTTGATTGTTGAATTCGCCAATCAACTAAGAGACGTTGGTTACCGCTTTAATCGAGCGATACTGTCGGCGTCTGTAGTGCGCCTACGCCCCATCGTCATGACTGGCCTTACTACCATCGCTGGTAGTCTACCTCTGATTTTGGCGAGCGGTGCAGGCGCTGAAACCCGATTGGTAATCGGCACGGTGATCTTCTTCGGTGTGGTTGCGTCCACCCTGCTTACTATTTTCACTGTGCCTTTGTTGTACAGCTTGTTTGCGCGTAACACTGGCTCGCCAGAAGACGTTGGTCGTCAATTAGAGGCTGAACTACCCACAGACACGCGCGCTCGAGGCGGCTAACTAGGCGAGCTAAGGCGGCAGCTCAATCGGCCGCTTCAATCCACAGCTGGTTTGATTCGGCATCGACTCGAACCAGCGGTGGTGGTGCTAATTTGCAACGCGCCCCGCTGGTGCACTCGCGGGTCTCCACATCAAAGCGATAGCCGTGCCACGGGCATTGAACTGATGCTTGTGTGCCATCATCGCTGATGTGTACTTGATTAAGCGGCCCCAACAAGTGTGGGCACACTCGAGAGTGCACTAGCCATCGCTCACTCAGTTTGACTAGCTGATACGGGTGATTGTTAAAATCGAACTCAAGCGGTAGATGTTGCCCCAAAGTGTCTGCGCAACCTAAGTTAAGCGGCGCGCTGTTTTGGCTAGTTTTCCCTGCCTTCAAGCGATTCAACTCGTTTTGCCGCGTCACCATCATCCAAACGTCTTCGTCATACAGTTTGGCATAGGTGGCCAGCAGCTGTTTTCGGTAAGTCGCATGCAAGAACTTGGGCAGTTTCGGAATATAAAAGTCCACGACCACCTTAATTTGTGGGTTACTAGGCTGGTCTGAAATAGGAATTGCGTGGGTCCAAATCTCAGTCCCTTTGCCTAAGCCGCTCAGAGTTCGGGTGATCCATCGATGCTTCTCGCGATCGAGTCTCAGCTCTAATTCCATGCGATTGAATCGAGAGGCTGGCTCGAGCTGGGCATTGGCTCGCCAACCCCAATCGCCCTGATCGGTGATCTCCAGAGAAGAAAACGAGCTGTTATGGAGCCAAGGCAAATGTTCACCGTCCAAAGCGTTCTCGTACATGCGAGTGAGGCTTACGGGCAACTCTCTGGTATAGCTCGCAACGTGCGGTAGGTCACCAGAAAAGCTGGGCAGGAGCCTGCGCAAAATGTCGATAAGATAAGTGATCAAAGTCATGGTGGCTTGCTCTGTTAAACTATACCCCGAATGTTGTGGTTTAAACGAATGCGGTCGAAATAGTAGTTTAAACTCGCTCTAAACAACAAGTATCCTTTTATCATTACCCAAACTTCAACTATCTGTTTAGAAACTATGTCTTTAGAAACTGTGCCTTTAGATCAAGAATACCCAATCGGCACCGCGGGTGTGCCGTGGGGAGCCGCTGAAAAACAGCAGTGGCTAGCCGCCCAATCGGTAAAGCGCTCCTACGCGAAACAAGTGCTAGAACCGCTAAAGCAGATCGTTGCCGATCATTCTGCAAGCGTGTGCCTAGAACAGTACGGTGAGCTGCACTACCCTGCCCACGATGCAGATAAACGTTTTCCATTAATGGCGGTACGCAGTAGCGAATGGCAGAGTGAGCGTAAAACCATCATTGTGACCGGCGGCGTTCACGGCTACGAGACCAGTGGCGTACACGGCGCATTACGATTTATAGAAACTGAACTCGCGCACTATGCGGCTTACTTTAACGTGCTGGTCGCGCCATGCATAAGCCCCTGGGGCTATGAGACGATCAATCGTTGGAACCCTAATGCAGACGATCCAAACCGCTCTTTTTATCGCGACAAATCAACACCAGAGTCGGCGGCGATCATGGCGTACATTGATGGGCTTTCTCTGAATGTTTTGTCGCACATTGACCTGCATGAGACCACTGACACTGATAACTCAGAATTTCGACCCGCTTTGGGCGCGCTTAAAGGCATTGTCCAAGAAGTATGGGATATCCCTGACGGCTTTTACGCGGTTGGCGACACTTTAAAGCCTGCCCCTGAGTTTCAAAAGGCCATCATCGATTCCGTAGCGAAAGTGACGCACATCGCTCCCGCAGACGAGCATGGCAAATTAATTGGTGAAGACTTAGAGCAGTTTGGGGTGATCAACTACGCGACCAAAGAACTTGGTTTATGCGCCGGTTTTACCAACGCAGACTTCGTGAGCACCACTGAAGTGTATCCAGACAGCCCAAAAGTTGACGACGAAAACTGCATCGTTGCACAAGTCGCAGCTCTCAAAGGTGGGTTCGATTACTTACTCGGGCTTTAACCCCGTGAGAATAGAACCCGGCAAGAGCTGCGGGTTTGTAAACACATTGTAAATCAGCAGCTGTCTTACATTTAGCGGCTTATTCAACGGCGCAAAGCCTTGAGCCGCGTCACTCAGCCTTAATACCGCTACGATATACTCTTCACACTAGGGCTGATTGTTCGGGATCGCCGAAACATCGCCTATATATTTTAGATCTTCCCAATCTGATTAATACTTACTGAGGTTCGCATGAGTAACTCGTTTAATACCCTCTCTACGTTTGAAGTGAACGGCACAACCTATTTTTATCATTCTTTGCCTAAACTTGGCGAACATTTTGATATTAGCCGATTGCCGTTTTCGCAAAAAATCTTGCTCGAAAACCTCTTGCGCTTTGAGGACGGTTTAGACATCAGTAAGGGTGATATTCAAGCGGTCGCCCAGTGGGACGCTAAAGCCCAGCCCTCAACAGAAATTGCCTTTACTCCAGCACGTGTATTGCTGCAAGACTTTACTGGCGTCCCGTCGGTGGTCGATCTGGCTGCAATGCGTGATGCCATGATTGAATTAGGCGGAGAAGCAAACAAAATCAACCCATTGTCGCCGGTTGAACTGGTTATCGATCACTCCGTGCAAGTAGATGAATACGGATCACATTCGGCGCTGGATCTAAACGCGAAGATCGAATTTCAGCGCAATAAAGAACGTTATGAGTTCCTGAAATGGGGACAAAACTCGTTCGACAACTTCTCAGTTGTACCGCCATCAACAGGAATCGTGCATCAAGTAAACCTCGAGTATCTGGCACGCGTTATTTTCAGCAAAGAAGAAGATGGCAAACGTTACGCCTACCCCGACACATTGGTGGGAACCGATTCGCACACCACGATGATTAACGGTATCGGCGTGCTAGGTTGGGGCGTGGGCGGAATTGAAGCTGAAGCCGCGATGCTTGGACAGCCAATTTCGATGCTGATTCCACAGACGGTTGGCTTTAAACTCAATGGCAAGTTGGCAGAAGGCGTTACCGCAACCGACTTGGTCTTAACGGTTGTTGAAATGCTTAGAGAACTCGGTGTGGTCGGCAAATTCGTCGAGTTTTTCGGAGATGGCTTAGACGATTTACCACTCGCTGATCGGGCAACCATAGCCAACATGGCACCTGAATACGGCGCAACCTGTGGCATGTTCCCAGTGGACCAAGAAACCCTACGTTACCTGTGTTTATCTGGCCGCGACGAAGAGCAAATCGGCCTCGTAGAAACCTATGCCAAGGCACAGGGCATGTTCCGCGAATCAGGCGACCCAGACGCGATCTACAGCGACACCCTAGAACTCGACCTCAGTAAGGTTGAAGCGAGTCTAGCAGGTCCAAAACGACCACAGGACCGAGTAGCCCTGCGCAACGCAAAAAGCGATTTCATTCGCGTTAAGGACGAAATG
>CAZOIG010000514.1:0-8084 GCA_964579235.1 uncultured Gammaproteobacteria bacterium | reverse complement strand
AACCCAATCCCCAACCGAGCAATTCGGAAGGGATGCCGTCGGTTGATTCAACCGCGACCAGATAACCTTTCAGATTGGCCGTGTTAGGCGCATCGTAATCTGGTTGTTTTTCAAATATCGTCCAGAAGTGCTCGGCTTCGCGGCGCAGTGCCTCACGAACTAAAAACTGTTCGATCACAATACTGGCAAAGCCAATGCCCAATATTGCAACTAAGCCAATCAAACACGCCTGCAACGTCATTTTGCGGCTCAGTTTGTTGCGAATTGTGGATTGGCTTATATCGTATTTTTTCATGCTTTGGCGGCGTATGAGAGGGTTTAGCCGATTAATCACTTAGGGTCTTTGCGCGCACATATTGCGCCAAAAACCAGCATACACTTTTCGCAAATGTGGGCAAGCCGGCACGCCAACCAATCAAAGCGCCGTTTAAGTAGACGACACACCGCTCACTAATAAGAAACTGACAAGAGGCCTATGGCGCGTCGCCGATACGATAACCGCGCGATTGGATGGTTTGCAGCAATGGTGTTTCAAAAGGTTTATCAATCTGCTTGCGGAGGTTGTACATGTGACTGCGTAAAGTGTCGCTGTCTGGGAGAATATCGCCCCATATTTCATGTTCTAGCTGGTTTCGGCTAACAACCTTCGGTGACTCTTTCATCAAAATTGTCAGAATCTTTAAACCAATTGGAGAAAGATAGATCGGCGTATCACCGCGCAGTACTTCCAGAGTACCAGTGTCTAACTGAAGGTCCGCAACTTGCAATACTTCTTGTTGCGCTACTTGCCCCTTGCGACGCATTAAAGCTTTGATGCGAGCTTCAAGCTCGAGAATTTCAAATGGTTTTACCAAGTAATCGTCGGCACCGATATCCAAGCCAGTGACTTTGTCCTGCAAAGTATCTCGCGCCGTCATCATTAAAATTGGCGTGTAGTTTTTGGATTCTTCACGCAACTTACGGCAGACATCAATGCCGTCCATCTCAGGCAGCATTAGGTCCAGCAAAATAATGTCGTACTCGTTTTGGTTGGCAAGATTGAAGCCCATGCGACCATCGCTTGCGTAATCAAGCTCGTAGTCTCTACGCTCAAAATAGTCATACAGCATTTCAGCTATATCGCGGTGGTCTTCTATGATTAAAACGCGAGTAGTATTACTCATAATTTGGGTCACTAAGCTGGTTGGTAAAACAAAATAAGACGATCACATTTTGCGAGTCTAACGCCTAAAAAAGCGTCTTTGGCGAGTGATCTTATGACGCGATAGTAGGCAGTTCATCGTGATTGCAACGTGAAACAATTGGGCTCTTGAGGAAGAGCCGAGTGAGGTAGGCGCTTGCGAATAGCTAATTCATACAGCTAAGACTTAGCCTAAAGAAAGGTCGCCGAAACCTAGGTGGTTTCAAATTCACGATTAGCTTATTCGCATGGGCTGCAAACAGAGAAACTCTATCGTTGTAGAGTACTCAGCCTTGAACAGATTTGTTGACTATTGCCAGGCTACTTGCGGTATTTGGGCAACTCAATGCTGACTCTCAGACCCGGCTGATTGTCGGAGAAGGACAACTCCATCTGATGTACTTTCAATACCGCAGACACCAAAGCCAAGCCTAAGCCACTGCCAGGCGTCGTACGACTTTCGTCGACGCGATAAAATCGCTGAACGACCTTTTCGTGCTCCTCAGCGCTTATCCCGGGCCCATTATCAGCAATTTCCAGACTCGCGCCTTGCTTAGAGTCGTTCAAGCTAATCTCGATCTCGCCATTCTCAGGCGTGTACTTAATCGCGTTATCAATTAAATTGGCGAACGCCTGAAACAACATATCGCGATCAGCTAGTACGGTGATACTACTTTTGCTGTTCTGCGGCTTCTGGAATAACAAGGTCTGGGAACGGTCTTCAGCGAGCGGTTCGTAGAGTTCTAAAAGGTCTTCGAGTAGCGCGCCGATTTCGACCGGCGCAAACTCCTTACGCTTCTCGCTGTATTCGATGCGAGCGATCCTCAGCAAGGCATTAAAGGTAGCGAGTAATCCGTCCGCCTCGGAGACGATATTCTCAAGTGCCTCATGCTCTTCGCTACCCACGTCGAAGCGTCGATTAAGCTCTTCAACTTTGTTTTTGAGTCTTGCTAGAGGAGTTTTTAGATCATGCGCGATATTGTCAGAGACTCGGCGAACACCCTCTACCCCGTTTTCAATACGATCGAGCATCACGTTCAAGTTATCACCTAACTCGTCAAACTCGTCACCTGAGCCTTTGGTTTTGATCCGCTTTTGAAAGTCGCCCTTCATGATCTGGCGACTGATCGAATTGATGGCGGTGAGGCGTGTTCGCAGGGTTTTGCGGATCATGTAACCCATCAGCACGCCTAAAGCGAGGGTCATGATTAAGCTGAAGAATAAGGCTTCACCCACCAGATCCCGCAAGTTGCGTAGATCTTTCATACCTTGTCCAACCAGAAGATTGAAGCGGTTTTCTACCTCAAAGGTTCTCGCTCGTGCGCTGAATTCACCACCATCTTGGTCGAGCAGGTCGTCGAGGCGAAAATCCAACCAACCGTCTTGGTCATAGGCCACTTTTGGCCAGCCCGAAATGTTACCGACTAAGGGCTCAAAGTTAGCGTCCGTTAATAGATAAAGAGTAGAGTCACCAGGACGCTGCTGACGAATTCGTTCAGACAAGGTGGATGCGAGCCCCGCATAACCCTCGAGCGCGTAAACCGCCTCTAGCCCTCGAATCTCAGCATTGATGTTCTCGTCAGTTTGATTGGTAGTGTAGATGATGGTTGACCAGTAGATCAGACCCAAAATCAACGAAACCGACAGTCCGAATAACAACACATAGGCAATGGTTATTCGGACTAGAGAACTTTTAAATGGGTTAATCTGGCTCACTCAGCATGTACCCTGCCCCGCGCACGGTATGCAGTAAAGAAACGTCGAATTCTTTGTCGATTTTACCGCGCAAACGACTGATGTGAACATCGATTACGTTGGTTTGGGGGTCAAAGTGGTAGTCCCACACTTTCTCGAGCAGCATTGTGCGAGTGACAACCTGTCCGCTATGGCGCATTAAATATTCAAGCAAACGGAATTCACGCGGCTGAAGATCAATCTTCTGATCATTGCGGCGTACTTCGCGTTTTAATAGATCCATTTCAAGGTCAGACACGGTTAGCACTGTATCCGGAGATTCTGGCTCAGCGCGACGCACCAGGGCTTCGATCCGCGCCTGCAGCTCCGAGAACGCAAACGGTTTTACTAGATAGTCATCGGCGCCAGCTTTGAGGCCGGCCACGCGGTCGTCTACATCGCCTAAGGCGCTGAGCATCAGAATCGGGGTGCGGTTACCACTACCACGCAAAGTGCGAGTCATGGTTACGCCATCCACTTTAGGCAGCATACGATCGGCAATGATGACCTGATATTCAGAGCTGTCGGCCATCAATAAGCCTTCGCGACCGTCGCCAGCGTGGTCGGCATTGTGTCCGCATTCCTTTAAGCCTTTAACAATATACGATGCAGTTTCCTGATCGTCTTCAACTACTAATACATGGATCATGCTTTTCTTATTCTTTTGAGAATTCATTGTAGTCCTCTATGGTCTCAGTGATCTGTATGGGTGTGACGTATATTTACGCAACGGTCATAATTAGCTCACTGAATTCTGTATTGAGACTTACCCGTCTCAGAACTATTTTTGTAAATAACGCTGGTTCGGGTAAGTCACGTAGATTGAGTTGCTTAATGCAAATTACTCGTAAACTAGTTGCTTAAATCAAAGGCTAGGAAGCGTGAGTTACCGCCGCGATTAACCAGCATCGAAATTCGTTCCCGATCTGCATTGCTCGCTTGAGTAAGCACGTACGCGACATCGTCTGGTGCATTCATACGCTCGCCATCGAGTTGCACAATCACATCACCGCGTCGCAAGCCGTTTGAAGCGGCTAAACCACCGCGCTCTACCTGCACAACTAAGACGCCATTGACTGAATCACCAATCTGGAATCGCTCGCGTGTTGCGTCATCCAACTCCTGCAATTGCGCGCCCAAGAGGTCGTCTTCGGTAGCCTGTTCTGGCTCAGATGGTTGATTGCCCTGAGCAATATCCTCTGGAAATGGCGCGGTAGTAATCGACATTGAGCGAGTCTTACCGTCGCGCCAAATCGTCATCGAATAAGTGTCTCCAACTGGCGATTGTGCAACCGCTTTGGGTAAATCTCGCATCTCATCAATTTGGGTACCGCCAAAATTAAGGATAATGTCGCCCGCCATCAAACCCGCCTCAGCAGCCGGTGTGCCAGGCTCAACGCCGGTAATCAAGGCGCCCGAATCGTCTTCGCGACCAAGGCTTTCAGCAAGCTCATCGCTCAACGCCTGAATACCAACGCCAATCCAACCGCGTTCGACTCGACCGTCTTCTTGCAGCTGACGGATCACATTCTTCGCCATCGTTGCGGGAATTGAAAAGCCGATTCCCACACTGCCGCCATTCGGTGAGTAAATGGCAGTGTTAATTCCGATCACCTCTCCCCGTGTATTAAACAGTGGGCCGCCGGAATTACCACGGTTGATCGCCGCATCTACTTGAATATAGTCGTCGTATGGACCAGAGCGAATATCGCGTCCAATCGCTGAAATAATGCCTGTGCTAGCTGAACCGCCCAAACCGAAGGGGTTACCGATCGCCACGACCCAATCACCGACCCGTGAACGCTCATCATCGCCCCAGCTTACAAAAGCCAAGTCTTGTGCATTGTCCAGCTTAAGCAGCGCTAAATCGGTCTGAGGGTCACTACCAATAATCTGAGCGTCGTATTCCGTGCCGTCAGTCAAGGTCACAACGATTTCGTCTGCTCGATCAATCACATGGTGGTTGGTCACTACAAAACCGTCCGACGAAATAACGAAGCCAGAGCCAATGCCTAGTGGCCGTGTTTGGCGATCACCGTCATCGTCTGGTTCATCTGAATCGTTGCCGCGTGGCGTTTGGAACTCGCGAAAAAATTCCTCCCAGCCTGGAGGAAACTGAAAGTCTCGATAGTTACGTGAACGTGACTGACGAATAAAGCCACTAGTCGCTACGTGAACCACCGCAGGACTTACGTGTTCAATCAAATCAGCGAAGCCCGCACTTGGCGCCCATACTTCGGTGAAACCCGTTTTTGAGGTTTCCGAGTCGCTCGATGTTTCGGTAGCAGGAGGATCTAAGGGCAGCACTTGTAAGCCTTGACCATCATTGTCAGCGGATACTTGTACTGTAGTGACGACGGCCGCAGTCGCGGCGACGACGGCTAACCATTTGCTCGCTTGCTTGGCAAACTGCCTTGCTTTGGGAGTAAGGCGGTTATTGGTAGGATTTTGGGCTTTGTGAGGCCCAATGTTCGATTCATTGTTCGATTCGTTGTTCATTCACTTCTCCGTTTAGTTACAGATGGCGATCGGAGGTGATCGCGACCATTAACGATTCAGAAAAACATTACTTAACGAACAAATGATCCATTAGTAATGATTTCAGAAGAAGTTTAAGGTTGTTTTACTTAACCTCAAGTGAACATTGTATTACTTTTAGTTTAAAAAGGACGCCTAACACCCTATTACGCTGTCAGACGTCCATTAAGACACATTTAGTTACAATTTCGTGTCTAGTTTTCTACTTCAAACGTTAGTCCAGCGTGTTCTTGTAAGCGATTAATCAAGTGATTACCGAGCGCTGGGGCCGTAGTCCAAATACCACCCGGTGTGTCGCTAGCCTCGTTGAGCAAGCACAAAGCGCTTTCGCTGATCAGCTTAGAAGTGGAGCCATAACCTGGATCGCGATCGCCTTTCACACCCACTGCGACTTTGTCGCCACCGTCGGTCACGCCGTAAAACAATAAGTCATAAAAACCGTTTTCACGCTCTTCTTTACTCGGGCCTTCGCCCGGTTTTGGAGCATCAGGACCCGCCATTGACTTGTCACCTGCAACAGCTTTGGCTATTTGCTCGCCTTTTTCACCAGGGCCGGTGAGCAGCATCTCTGAATACAAGAAGTCTTCGCCGTACATGTTGTCCATCAACGCGTTTGAGCGGTGAACATTACGCGTGTTAATCGCCGCCATAATAAAGGGCGCCTCCCAACTGTTTAGCTCTTCAGAAAACTGCACCACATCGCCATTAGGTTGCTCTGGCCCGACCACCCCAGGGACTAGCGCGTGATGATTAATCGCCAGAGCAAATACTTCTTTATCCGAGCGAGCACGCTTTACAGATTCCTGTAGGCTAGCCGCAGTTCCTCCTGAAAATGTACCCTTCATGGCTCTGACGCGCGCCTTAACCTCTTTGAACGGAGCGCCGAATCGAGTGATCGCTTCTTGTTGAAGCATGTAGACACCCAGATCAGACGGAATCGAATCGAAACCACAAGAGAACACGATGCGAGCACCAGATTTTTCCGCAGCTGCTGAATGTTGGTCAATCATATGACGCATCCAAACCGATTCACCGCATAGATCAACATAATCAGTGCCTGCTTCAGCACAGGCTTTAACCAAACCTGAGCCGTAGAGCTGGTAAGGTCCAACCGTTGTCGCCACGACCTTAGTGCGTGCAACCATTGCGTCCAAAGACGCTTGATCAGAAGTATCGGCCACCACCAGCGGTAGGTCTGAAGGCAAACCCATCTCATCACGGACCTCAGCGAGCTTTGCTTCATTGCGCCCAGCCATTGCCCAGTTTAAACCTTTGCCGACCCCGTATTCGTTGTTCAAGTACTCAGCGACTAAGCGTCCGGTAAAACCAGAAGCGCCATAAACGATCAAATCAAATTCTTTCATAATAGTATGGTTGTTTTCAGATTTAGGGGCAGACTATGCCATAGGCACAGCGAACGGGACATCAATTCAGACAGGCGATGGTCGAAAAAAAACGAGAATTATTCGTCAATCAAAACCCAACAAAAGCCTAGTCATGCAAGGCGTAGCGAGGTTTATGTGGCGCCAACTAAGGCCACGGCCGTCATAATGAATAGTGCCAGCAACACCAGCATGCTGACAAAAAAGCTGCCAAAGCGTGAGGGGATATGGTTGCTATTGATATGAACGTAGGCATGAAAATAGCGCAATGCCACGAACGCCCAAGCTAAAGCGAGATGTACGCTGGTGACCGATTCCAACGAGAACAAGACCAAGCACAGCATGTAGAACACGATTGGGAACTGAAATTGATTCGCCAAGCTATTAGACGTGAGCACGACTGGCAAAGACCATGCGGTGTTGTCAATGGCGGACTTCTCTGGATCATTCGCGCCGCTACGACGATCAACCGCCTTGCGCCGCGCGTTAAATAACAATACGAGAATTGGAATCAGCAGTTGCGCCAAGACTGGCCAGAATATGTATGCATTGTTCATCATTAAGGTTACTCGCTTGTCGTATTAGTGATTTAACTGAGAATTAGCGCTAGCTCAACGACTGGTTTGGCCAGCCGAGAGTGCATTACTGAGAAGTTTTGCGGTTAAATCAACCACCGAAATCACCTCGTTGTACGCCATGCGCTTAGGGCCAATCACGCCAAGCGTTCCGATCACCTTACCATCGACTTCGTAGGGGCTGGCAATAACACTGCATTCTCCCAAAGCGCTATAACCAGACTCTTCGCCGATAAATACCGAAACGCCCTCGGCTTTCATGCTGCGATCCAGCAAACTGAGTAAATCTCGCTTGGTCTTAAACGCGTCAAATAGTTTTTGTAAGGTCTCAATTTGGCATAAGTCTGGAACGTCCAAAAGCTTCTGCTCTCCGCTAAGAACCACGCCACTGGTGTTCTGATCGTCTTCTTCACTGATCACGCTTGCTGCGGCTTTAATAGCGGCCTGATTGACGCGATGCATCTCATCATTATCTTGCTGCATGTCGGACACGACTTGTCGACGGACATCATCAAGCGTATTACCTCGATAACGTTGATTAAAGAAGTTCGAAGCCTCGACGAGTTCTGACTCGCTGAAATCAGTATCTAAAGACAGAACTCGATTTTGCACCCGTCCGTCTTCTGTCACCAGTATGGCTAGCACCCGTCCCTCCGATAAGCGCATGAACTCAAG
>CAZOIG010000513.1:0-3693 GCA_964579235.1 uncultured Gammaproteobacteria bacterium | reverse complement strand
ATTCACCTTGTTGTTTGCAGGGCGAATTTCACAGGATAAAAACCTGGAAACCCTCGTGCGCACCTATCAAAGCTGCGAGCTGCATGAGCCCGGGCAGTACAATCTCGTAATCGCCGGTGACGGCCCAGATCTAGCCAGTCTAAAACAACAACTGGAGTCCTACCCCAATGTGATTTTTACCAATCGGGTCGAGCCACAAGAATTGGTTAAGTGGTACCGCGCGGCTGATTTATTGGTGTTCCCTAGTCACACAGATACCTTTGGCATGGTCGTTCTAGAAGCACTGGCTTGCGGCACACCGGCGCTAGTAACTCGTAGCGGTGGCCCTCAAGAAATCATTAATCCTGGGCATACAGGTCATGTTATCGAGACCGATCAGGCTAAGCATTGGTATAGCGCGATTAAGTTCTATCACTGGTTAAAACGGTATGACCCCAGCGCTTACGCTCGCCTGCGTGAAGACTGCAGTGCGCAAGTCAAGCTAGAACACGACTGGCAACCCGTATTTGATCAGGTCTTAGGTGTAGAATGTAAACTACCTACTCAAGCTCTTAATAAACTCAACTCTGCTTCACCACGAAACGATAATGTTAGCACCGAACTATCTCAACCAGTCGCCGCTTGAATCAAAATTCAAGGACGCGAGGCTGCGCAATCGCTATTGGCTGATGCGTCATGGCGAGAGCCTCGCAAATCAACGTGGCGTAATCGTCAGTAAACCCAGTAATGCCGTGCATGGCTATGGCTTAAGCGAGCGTGGCCGTGAGCAAGCCCAAATCGCCTGTAAGTACGTATTGCCTCACTTTGCAAACTCAAGAGTCGATCAACGCGTGCATATTGTCAGCTCCGATTACGCAAGAGCAAAAGAAACGGCGTTGGTGGCTCAACAAGTGCTCAACACACAATCCGTGTTGGTGGATAAACGTCTGCGCGAACGAGATTTCGGTGGCTACGAGCTCAAAGACCATGCCGCCTATAGCGAAATATGGGAACACGATTTGGCTGGGGTTATTGACCTAAAAAGAGGCGCACAGCCCACACCCTTGCACGATGTTGAATCGGTTGAAAGCGTGCTCAACCGTGGACTTCAAGTAATCGACGATTTAGAAGCCCAATTTTACGATGAAAACATTGTCTTAGTTGGCCACGGCGATGTGATGCAGATTTTGCTGACTTATTTCTCAGGCCAGAATCCTCGCTTGCACCGCAGTATTCCAAGTTTAGGCAACGCGGAAATTAGGGCCTTAGTTTAGAGTTTACTTGAGGTTTTAACTCACACATCGTTCCAAGTTGGTTCTAAGGCGTTGTGTGCGTCGCGACTCGGCACTAAAGCTGAGACTCGATCGCTACACCTTTCTCTTTATACAAGATTCCGTTTTTCATAACTAAATCAACGTCTTGCAATAGATTGATATATCGAAGTACGTCGCCTTTAACAGCAATGATGTCGGCGTATTTTCCTGCTGAAACGGTACCAGACTTATCGCTCACCCCCATCATAACCGCGGGCCAATAAGTCGCTGCGCGAATGGTATCCATTGCGCTGATGTTCATTTGCTCAACCCAAACCGCCATTTCGTTCCAAGTGCTTTGACAATGGAATTTGGCTGGAATACCGCTGTCGGTGCCAACTAAAAACACAACGCCCGTTTCACGTAATTGCGCAATTTTACGCTTTAAAGTGGGTCGACGCAGTGGCGTGAGCTGGGTGTATTCTAATTGCCCGAGGTTCTCAAGCGAGCCTTTGATATCAGCGATAGTGTCCGCTTCTAAGCCACGATGCCAACAGTCGTTGTCGAGCTTCTCTGGATTAGCGACTGTGTTCTGAAAGTTCCACAAGCCTTCAACGGTCGGTGTCCAAAATAAAGGTCCTCCCGCAACGCGTCCCGTCGCGGTGCGCTCCTTGAGCATTTCAATCACATCACGCGGATACTCTGGCGCGGTGGTTAGACCAGTATGCTCGAAGTTATCAACGCCGATTTTTAGGCCCATGCGAATTTCATCTGGGCGATGCGAATGCGCTACTACTTTGAGCCCGCGCTTATGCGCTTGCTCAACCACTGCGGTCGCTACCTTAAAACCAAGCTTGTCCTGGTCGATCAACTTAATAATATCGACCCCTGCGTCAGCAAGTTGATTAACCTTGGCGCGGGCCTCACTCTCGCTTTTCACGCTCCAGCGAAACGCTTCTGTGCCTTTCGGCACGTCGCGCTGAATAAAAGGCCCTGAAACATACAGCCTTGGTCCCGGAATCTCGCCGTTCTCGATCCGAGTCTTAATTGAAATCGATTCATCGAGCGGTGCGCCCAAGTCGCGCGCACTGGTTACGCCGGCCAACAGCAGTTGCACTGCGCTGGAGGGCATGATTTCGTCATTGATGCGCGAGAGATAGTTCTTATCCCAGTGGGTATAGTCCGAATGGCCGTTTAGGTAAAGATGCGCATGATTCTCCCAAAGCCCGGGCAGTACATCCATGCCCTCGGTCGAGATAACGGTATACGCCTCAGGCACCTCTAAAGTGTCTACCGTACCCACCTGCTCAATAATGCCGTCACGAATCAAAATCACGCTATTAGCGATCGGCTGATGACCAAAACCGTCTATCAGTCGGCCTCCAACAAGAGCTGAAGCGCCCTCCGCGTGCGCCGTTGGAAGTGAGCTCACAATTAATAATACCGCCGCAAAATACCGAAGGTAGTGGATAGTCGCTTTGGAAAAGCTAAAAACTGTTTTACCCAGACGCATACAGATGATTCTCCTTTAAATACTGTTCGCTATTCATTCTAGAAACTATTATGGGTAATTCTCGACGGGCTTACAAATCTGGCAGCGTACGTTCACTGACAAATCTTGATCGCTGCGCTATGCTTACGCGCTATAACAAACCAATAAAAACAGTTTCGAATATGGCCACGACTCAAACCACCTCGCACAGCCAACAAACCCACTACCGCGCTTGCCATCTTTGTGAAGCCATTTGCGGATTGGTCATAACCACCGAGGGTGACGAGATAAAAAGCATTAAGGGCGACAAGAACGACCCTGTGAGCAAAGGCTATATTTGCCCAAAAGCGACCGCCATTGCGGACATTCATTCCGACCCTGATCGCATTCGTAAGCCGATGCGGAAAATCAATGGCGAATGGCAAGAAGTGAGCTGGGAAGACGCCCTAAACTACACCGCTCAACGCTTGGTTGAAACTCAAGCGCAACATGGTGAAGACGCAGTTGGCTTTTACGCAGGCAATCCCGGAGTACACAACTACGGCAATATGACGCACGGTGCCTTGCTGCGCCGCGCAGTCAAAACGCGCAATCATTTCTCTGCCACATCGCTAGACCAACTACCCCATCAATTGGCGTCACTGCTCATGTATGGCCACCAGTTTGCGGTACCCGTACCCGATATCGACCACACGCAATACTTTTTGATGTTGGGCGGTAACCCCTTGGCGTCTAATGGCAGCATGATGACGGTGCCAAACATTGTTAAACGTCTCAAGGCCTTGCAAGAACGTGATGGCAAGCTGGTGGTGATTGACCCGCGCCGCAGTGAGACGGCCGAAATGGCGGATCTGCACTTGTTTGTTAAGCCCGGCAGTGACGCCTTCTTGCTGATGGCGATTATCCGCGAGTTGTTCGTGAAGGATATGGTTAGTTTGGGTCACCTAGAAGACTTGGTTGACGGCTTAG
>CAZOIG010000512.1:0-1672 GCA_964579235.1 uncultured Gammaproteobacteria bacterium | reverse complement strand
TTCGGCCGTGTGCTACTGCTTACACATCACCGAAGTAGACCCAGGCGTAAACGATTTATTGTTTGAGCGTTTTATATCCAAAGAGCGTAATGAACCGCCCGATATCGACGTTGATTTTGAGAGCCATCGGCGTGAGGAGGTCATTCAGTACATTTACCGAAAGTACAGCCGACGCCGTACGGCACTAACCGCAACGGTCATTACCTATAGGCGCAAGAGTGCGATACGCGATGTGGGAAAGGCTCTGGGGTTGCCCGCCAATTTTATTGAAGAGCTGAATCGTTCGATGGCGTGGTGGGACAAAATCGACGCGCTGACCGCGCAGATGGAAAAGCGCCAGCTTGATCTGAGTAATAACCTAAACCAGTATTTTTTCTCATTGGTAAAACAGATTCTCGGCACGCCGCGGCATTTGTCTCAACACGTTGGTGGCTTTTTGATTGCTGAGGGCCAGGTCAGTAACTTGGTGCCGATTGAGAACGCCGCCATGCCCGATCGCACCATTATTCAATGGGATAAATACGACATCGAGATATTGGGTTTGCTTAAAGTCGATGTGCTCGGCTTGGGTATGTTGAGCGCTATTTCTCGCAGTTTGCAAATGATCAGCGAGTACTCAGGCAAGACGCTTAGAGTGCAGGATATTCCGCGCGAAGCCCCTAGGGTGTACGACATGTTGTGCACAGGCGACAGCATCGGCGTATTTCAGGTGGAGTCGCGTGCGCAAATGTCGATGCTGCCGCGCTTACGACCGCGTTGTTTTTATGATTTGGTGATTGAGGTGGCGATTGTTCGACCTGGCCCAATTCAAGGCGATATGGTTCACCCCTTTTTAAAACGGCGCAATGGTGAAGAAGCGGTTGAGTACGCCAATGATGAGATTAAAGCCGTATTAGAACGTACTTTGGGAGTGCCCATTTTTCAGGAGCAGGTGATTAAGTTAACCATGGTCGCTGCGGGCTTTAGTGGTGGTGAGGCGGATCAATTACGCCGCGCTATGGCCAGCTGGGGCAAGTATGGTGATCTAGAACAGTTCAGAGAAAAACTATTGAAGGGCATGCTTAAGCGAGGTTATGCGCGCGACTTTGCTGAGCGATTGTTTGAGCAAATCAAAGGTTTTGGCAGTTATGGTTTTCCAGAATCCCATTCCGCCAGTTTTGCCTTACTGGTTTATATTTCAGCTTGGCTGAAGCTGCATCATCCAGAAGCGTTTTACGCAGGCATATTGAATAGCCAACCGATGGGGTTTTATTCGCCATCGCAATTGGTTCAAGATGCAAAACGACACCAAGTTAAGGTCTTACCCGTGTGCATTGTTAATAGCCGTTGGGAGCACAGCCTTGAGCCAAATAACAGCCTTGAGCCAAATAGAAGCCTTGAGCCAAATAGAAGCCTTGAGCAAAATAGAAGCCTTGAGCCAAACAACACAAAGCAAAGCCAGCATGCTTTAAGGCTGGGCCTATGCTTAGTTAAAGGAGTATCAGAAGACTCAGCTCGCCGCGCACTGAGATCCCGAGACCTAAAAGCATTTCGCAATGTGGGTGACGTACGTCAACGCGGTTTATTTCATAGTGACGAGTTACGCAAACTTATTAATGCAGATGCGTTTCATCAGTTTGAAGAGAATCGTAGACGGGTTTTTTGGCACGCTTTGCAATGCGATGATGGCTTT
>CAZOIG010000511.1:0-10441 GCA_964579235.1 uncultured Gammaproteobacteria bacterium | reverse complement strand
GTCTTGGTCATCATCTGCGGGGATAATTCGATAAAATATCTCGCCCTCTTTGATAAAACCTAGGTGGCTCCTTGCTCTATCCTCGAGCGCTTCACGACCCTCTTTTAGCTCTACTACTTGCGCATGCAACTGCTGATTGCGCGCGGTCAGGCGTTGGTTAATCTCCACCTGTTCGGCAATAGCCTCCTCCAAATTGTGCAGTTTTAGAACGCCGTGCCCCCCAAACCATAATTGAATTTGGAAGAAAATAAGCAAAATGAACAGGATGGATGCTAGGGGTTTCAAAACGACTCCGAACGCGCTTCAGAAGATCAACTTAAACAAAAAATGCTTTAATCTAAGCAACTTATAACATGTTTATAAGCTAGAATTTTAAAAGGTGTTGGTGTTTAATAAAAGCGTTTCCAAATTAATTCGAGTACAAGCGGTTTGGACACAAACTCTAAAAAGAGTGCGACTTAAAAGAGCGGTGGGTATCAAGCTCCACTCAATAACTTTCACTCAAATTATTGAGACTAAACTGACCACACGATCACCCGAATATAAACTCAGGCCATAGCTGGCTTACGCGGTAATACCATGACACAAAAATTGAACACATCCTTGCAAACCTCTTTGCTCGCCATAGCACTCTTAGTGTGCACCCCGTTGCTGGGAACTGCTCACGCAGCAGAATCAAATGGCGAAGGAGCGTTTTTTGGGAAATCCGCCGAAGGGAAATGGATAATCGGTGGAAAAGTGGCCAATATTGACCCAAATATCGCGGACGTTTCCGATGCCGACGGAGTTGGCATAGTCCTAGGCTACGAGTTCGCGAGACCAGTGGGCGATAACGGTTCTTCAACCTTTGAGCTGGAGTACATCACTACTGATACGGCCGACCTAACCCCGTTTGGCCCAAGCTTTGGCCAATATGAAACTGACGTGGTTAATCTGTTTTTCACTTATCGTACCGCCGGCAAGCTGTACTTTAAGGTTAAAGGCGGGCTCTCTTACGTCGATAGAAACGTATTGGGCGCTCCATTTGGTGTACTTACGGATTCTGGAGATGTACTAGCGGGCGGAGAAGACGTGTCCTTAGCGGCTGGGCTAGGCTTTGGATTACGTGTAACAGAACACGGCGCAATCGAGATCGAGTACTCGCAAGACAGCGGTAACATCGATAACGGAATCTTTGGTGTGAATGCCTTTCTAAAGTTTTAGCGCTTGGACCAAACTAAAGTCCGCACGAGCAAAGCAGAGCTGCGCTTTAGTTCAAGCCCAAGTCTTTGAGTACATCATCAGGGTCTTCAAGCCCTACTGACAAACGAATAAGGCTGGGGGCTATTCCCGCTTCGAGCTTCAGCTCATCGCTCCAGCGTGCATGAGTGGTTGTGAACGGGTGGGTGATAGTGGTGCGAGTGTCGCCCAAATTTGCCGTAATTGAGCATAATTGAGTCGCGTTGATGAGCTCAAAAGCTTCTGTTTGTCCCCCTTTCACCTCAAAGCTCACTATTGCACCGCCGGCGCTTTGCTGACGTTTAGCTAGGTCGTATTGAGGATGTGTTGCTAACCAAGGGTAATGTACCTTTGCGAACAGGCCACTTTCACTCAGGACCTTAGCGATGTGTTCAGCGTGTTTCGATGATTCTCGAACTCGTACGCCGATGGTCTCCAAACCTTTTGAAAACACCCAAGCGTTAAATGGACTAATGCTCAGACCAGCGCTGCGCATCATTTTACGCATTGGCTGACCGACTGTTTCCTCGCTACCCACTACCGCGCCACCAACACATCGGCCCTGGCCGTCAATAAACTTTGTGGCAGAGTGAATGACCACATCCGCACCTTGCGTGAGTGGCTGCTGTAACACAGGAGAGCAAAAGCAATTATCCACCACAACTTTGACGCTGGGGTTTACCGCCTTAACGGCTTCACTCATGGCCTTAATATCAATAAGACTCATGGTTGGATTGCTGGGCGTCTCGAAGAACACCATGCATGTGTTGTCTTTAAGGGCAGCGGCCCAGTCATTTGGGTCGAGGCTAGCCACATAGCTCACCTCTATTCCAAACTTGCTGAGTAGCCCATCAAATAAAACCTTGGTTGCACCAAAGATGTAGCTCGATGACACAATATGTTGGCCACTTTGAAAGTTGGCAACAATAAAACCAAACAAAGCCGACATTCCAGATGACGTGGCAACACAGGACTCGCCGACTTCCAAGGCGGCGAGTTTTGTTTCGAAGGCTTCTACCGTGGGGTTGCTGAAACGCGAATAAACAAAGCCATCTTCTTCATCACTGAATACCCGCGCGGCTTGCTCAGCTGAATCGAACGAGAAGCTTGAGGTTAGGTGAATTGACTCACTGTGCTCGCGAAATTCGGATGGCGCTTCACCAGCTCGAACAGCAAGCGTATCAAATGAGTATTGACCTGATCGGTTCGACTTATTGCTCGAGCGTTTCATATTCGTTTAGGCAAGCTTATACAGGCCAGTGATTAAGCGGTTGCACTTGCCTTTGATTGCTTAGCTTCGTCATTGCGAGCGTCTTCGATATCCTTGAGATACCCTGCTGTTATGTCACCCGTGACATACTTTTTGCTAAAACACGAGGTATCGAACTCTGTAATCTGCGGGTTGCCTTCGCTGGCCGCTTCAACCAAGTCGTTTAGATCTTGATAAAACAATCGATCCGCACCAATCAACTCTTGAATTTGCTCTACTGTGCGGTCGTTAGCAATCAACTCTCTGGCGACTGGCATATCAATGCCGTAAACGTTTGGATAACGTACAGGCGGCGCAGCCGACGCAAAATAAACTTTGTTGGCGCCCGCGTCCCTTGCCATTTGCACGATTTGCTTGGACGTTGTGCCACGCACGATTGAATCATCAACCAGCATCACATTCTTGCCACGAAATTCTAAATCAATCGCGTTGAGCTTTTGCTTAACTGATTTTTTACGTTCAGCTTGCCCCGGCATGATGAAGGTTCGCCCGATGTAGCGGTTTTTGATAAAGCCTTCGCGGTATCGAACACCCAATACCTGTGACATTTCGAGTGCTGACGTTCGGCTGGTATCTGGGATAGGAATCACGACGTCGATGTCGTGGTCAGGCCACTCACGCAATATTTTCTGTGCCAGCTTTTCGCCCATACGCATACGCGTTCGATAAACAGATATGCCATCTATCATCGAATCTGGTCTGGCCAAATAGACTTGTTCAAATATGCAAGGCGAGTAGGTCGGGCGATCGACACATAGCTCACTCTCTACCTTACCGTCATGATTGAAAATAATAGCTTGGCCGGGTTTAACGTCGGCAACGGTTGTAAAACCTTGGCTGTCCAACGCCACACTTTCTGACGCGACCATATACTCGCGGCCGTCATCGGTGTCTCTGTATCCGTAAATAAGTGGCCGGATACCAAACCTGTCACGAAAGGCAACAATACCTACACCAACCACATAAGCCACTACTGCGTAACCACCATGACATCGCTCGAACACGCCACGCATAGCGGTAAAAATATGCTCGTTAGTCAGGCGCTGCGTGCCCTTTTCAATAGTGTTGTATATTTCATGGGCGAACACATTCAACAAGATTTCTGAATCTGAACTGGTATTAACGTGTCGCAAATCGTCTCTAAAGATACGCTCTCTTAACTTATCCGCGTTGGTCAAATTACCGTTATGCGCAAGCGATATGCCGAACGGGGAATTTACATAGAACGGTTGAGCTTCTGCCGCAGAGCTAGAGCCAGCGGTTGGGTAACGACAATGGGCAATGCCGGCATTGCCCTTTAGACGCTCCATCTCGCGAAAGCCAAACACATCTTTGACTAAGCCGTTGTCTTTATGCAGGTTTATTTGACCCGATTCATCACAAGTCAAAATGCCCGCGGCGTCTTGCCCGCGATGCTGTAACACCGTAAGTCCATCGTAAAGACTGGTTCTCACTGGAGACTTACCAATAATGCCTAGAACACCACACATACCGATTTAATCCGATTTAAAACTTAATGGGTCGTTATCGCGCGAATCATACATGAATAACAACAGGTCCGCAGACTATTGCGACGAATCCGAGGCACTCGCCTCATTTGTTTCAAGGCTTGGTAGAACGTCATCTGGCAGGTTTTCCTTGATCACCCCTTTTATCAACTCAGATTGCGCCGAAGGTTCTGCTTCTGGGTCTCGTTGCAGACTCTCTGGGAGGCGCGCTTCAGCCCAGTCTAAAGCGGGTACAAATTTTGGAATGAGGCTTGAGTTGGACCACCAGGCGCTTTCGCTCATGCCCATTGCGCGAATAACCCACATAAACGCAATGATAATGGCGGCCGCACGAATACCGCCAAAACCAACTCCTAAAATGCGATCTAAAGTCTTAACTGGACCATGCAACATGAGCTTAGTGACCAGCATACTCAACAGGGCAAAGGCGAATAAAGTGACGACAAAAACCAAGCTAAATCCGGCCCAAACTCGAAAAGTTTCGGTAGGAATATTAACGTAGCCGCCGATAAACTCGCCCGCCTCATGGCAAAACGAAATGGCTAACCAAAAGGCCATGATCCAAGACGCGATCGACAAAGCTTCCTTGACAAAACCACGCCACATACCGACAACAACTGAGATAAGAAAAACCAGTCCAATAATCCAATCAAAACCGCTCATACAACGTCTCTAATAATTTTTGTATAGTATTGTTTGTGTGCTTTATAACACTTTTTTGCTCTCTTCGGCTTTTTATAATCCGTGCCGGCTATAGGCAATCTATCCAAAGTAACAAAGAGCCGTACAACTTATGGATAGCGCCTGATAAACCCCGGCTCGCCGGTTTTTTCTGTCAATTCATTTTTAGCTTTCGCTGCATCAACACGGGCTTCGAACGGGCCCAGCCAAATGCGCGTTCCCGAACCTCTATTTGTTTCAACAATGGTTGATTGCGGGTCAAAGCCGTTGCGTTTTAGATCTTCAATTACTTTTTGCGCACCACTCGCGTCAGTGTATACACCTACCTGAACCGCCCAGCCAACCTCTATATTGGGTTGACTTGAATCAGTATCAAGTTCTCGCGTGGTAGTGCTGGTGGTAGCGACAGGATCGACTTGGTTTGAAGTATCTTCATTGGCGGTCGCCGATGGAGCAACTTGAGTGGTTTGCACAGCATCCTCGCTGGTCTCGGTAGCTGCTGGCGATTCACTTAGCGCTTGCTGTAACTCTTGATCGACTTGTTGTTGACTGCTTGAGCTTGCACCCCCGCGCTCGTCGATTGGGGTAATGCGAGAGACATACACCGACTCTTCATCAACTTCTACGATACCTTGTTCAGCTGCAAGTGCGGCCAAAAGGTCGTCTTCGAGGGAGTCGTTTGTGTCGGCATTGGGTAGCGTCACGCTTTGCTCATTGGCCGAAGTCGGACTGGTTTCTGCCTGTGGCTCGGGAGGACTAAGCCACCACGGTAGAACTAAAACCCCAAAGAAAATAAGAACGGCGGCTCCGACTAGGCGGTGTTTGAGTACAAACTCTTGTTCCATAACTCGCTGTAACTCTATCTAAGACTATTGACCAATCGGTGGACATTTTTGTTGAACATTCACCCCTTAAAGCAAGGTGCTGTAGAGCTTTAACCGCTGCTCGAAAAAGGTTGTTCGAGATGCGCAAGTATATCAGCTACAACAAAAAATGAACCAAAAACAACAATGCAATCATCCGCCTGTGCCACGTCCGTAGCGGCCGAAAATGCGCTATTCATATCATCGCTAAGACTAATCGAGATAGGTTCGCGCTCGGCTTGGCGAGTCACGCCAACTTTGGCCAACACTGAACTCAAAATACTGTTGATCTCGCTTGATGAACTGCCTCGTTCTCCGGCAATGCTGCCCAAAAACCAAGCATCAACGACTGCGGCAATTTGGCTTAAACTGACTTCGATCTCTTTGTCCTTTAGCATGCCACAAACGGCCAGCACACGACCGACTGGCTTAAGCCGTTGTAATTGTTCGGCAAGAACTCGAACTGAATCTTCGTTGTGCGCAACGTCCAAGATGGTAAGCGGTGTCTGGCCGACTATCTGGCACCTGCCGTTCATCGAAGCCGCCTCTAAACCTGAAGCGATCGATTCATTGCTCACGAGCAAACGATCGTTTAATAGTCGAACGGCTTGTATCGCGCAGGCTGCATTATTCAATTGCACTCCTGTTTGATTATAAGGCAAGGCCAACTCGCGCAGTGTTGATTCATCAGCCCTGGGGAGCTGATACCAACACCAAGATTGCGGAGTCTCTGCTGTATCGCTTATCTGATGATCAAAGTCGCGACCCAATTGAGTAATTAGTGCGCCGCGTGTTTTACATGCCTCGAGCAAGGCTTGGTCATCTCTAGTCTCACCAATGACCGCGGGCTTACCAGCTCTAACAATGCCGGCCTTTTCGCCCGATATCTCGGCAATCGTTTCACCCAACCAAGCAGTATGATCTTTCGAGATACTGGTGATAATCGCCAGATTACAATCCAAAATATTAACTGCATCGAGACGCCCACCTAAACCTACCTCCATCACCATAAGATCAACCTCTGCTTGATCAAATAGGTAAATCGCAAGCAAGGTACCAAACTCAAAAAAAGTTAATGGCGTGTCTCGTCGAGCATTCTCAACCGCTTGAAAAGCGTTGAGCAATTGTTCGTCGCTGGCATCTTCACCATTGATCTGAATCCGCTCATTGAATCGAAGCAAATGCGGAGACGTATATTTACCCACTCTATAGCCGGCGCATAAATAGATCCGATTGAGCAACTGAGCAGTACTGCCTTTACCATTGGTCCCCGCTATGCTGACAACTGTTGAACGTACCCCCTCAGGCACCAACCTTTGATACACAATGCGCGTTCGCTCTAGACTGAGCTCAATCTCGCGAGCATGCAAGGTTTGAATGTACTCGACCCAGTCCTCTACAGTAGTCAGCAAACTCGCCTGATTTGTGAGCGATTCATCATGCATAAGTATCTCGTACGCACCTACTGCTTGTGCTTCGCTTGGTCCGCACGCCCAACGGCGTAACAAAGAGCGGCCACCTGGGTCATATCCTTCACGCCAGGTAAAGATTCAACCCCACTGTTCACATCAACCGCGTAGGGGTGTAAGGCGAGTATCGATTCTTGAACATTCGCGGTGGACAAACCACCCGCGAGGATCATGGGCGGTGCTCCATCTTGAATGCGTTTAGAAGGCCATAAACTGTGATCTAGCCGCAAGCCCGTGCCGCCATGCATCGACTTGTGGTAAGGATCAAGCAAAATGGCGTCAGCCTGATTAAACGATTTGATACCAGCTTGCACAGACTCTTCAGAGCGAGCACGCAGCGCTTTCACAACTCTGATATCAAGGGCATCAACCAACGCCGGGGGTTCATCGCCATGCAGTTGCACAACGTCCAAACCAATCTCGTTGATAGCCGTACTGAGAATCGACTCGTCGGCGTCGACAAACACACCAACCAAAGAGACAAAGGCCGGTACGGCGCGTCTGATTTTCTTAGCTTGTTGAAATGAAATTTCGCGCGGACTATCGGCGTGCAAAATCATACCTATAGCATCAACGCCAAGTTCCACAGCTTCGCGAACCTGGTCGGGCTGAGTCATACCACACAGTTTGATTCGAGTTCGATGCATAAAATTGGCGCGTTCGAGAAACTCGAACGATTATTTGTCCCAAAACGCGATAGTAGCGCGCCGACTGGGCAATTCATACTCTGATGGGTAATCAACACCCGTTAAGTAGAGGCCGTTAGCTTGAGCTGTTATGCCCCCTTTAGTTCGATCTTTTAGCTCAAACAAAGAGGCAAACCATTCTATCGATCGTTTACCGCACCCTACCTCAATCAACGCCCCAGCTATGTTCCTAACCATATGCTGCAAAAATGCATTGGCCGAAATATCAAACCAAATGTATGGCCCTGAGGTCGCTAAATTAAAGTGACTCACCGTCCGAATCGGAGAGTGTGCTTGGCAGCCCGCTGCTCGAAAACTTGTGAAATCATGTTCTCCTAACAAGAGACGCCCCGCCTCTACCATAGACTCAACATCTAGTGGCTTGAATTCGTGTGTTAGGTAATGACGATTAATAGCCGGCGCAATCGGGTGATTGTAAATGCAAAATCGGTAACTTCGCGATAATGCGGAAAACCGCGCATGAAACTCTTCGTCAACGGGGTGAACCCAATGCAGACGAACATCTTTGTCCATAAAACGATTAGCGCCGCGCGTCCAAGCAAATAGACTGCGCTCGGAATGAGTATCAAAATGAATAACTTGATGACAGCCATGCACGCCCGTGTCGGTGCGGCCCGCCGTAATGATTGAAACAGGGTGATCTGCGACTTGGCTCAACGCCGCTTCAACGCGAGCCTGCACTGTTCGGACATCATGTTTTTGGGACTGCCAACCACTAAAGTGAGTCCCGTCGTATTCGACTCTCGCTGCAAACCGCATAAGAAAATAAACCGTCAGAAAGGCTGATACTCAGGCTTTAGAGCACGATAACGCCTAAATTATGTACCGCACTCTTGTCTACAACACCGACAGTTAATCAACGGCTAGAGCTTTACGCGTCAATGGTATCGAGTAAGGCAATCGCGTCTTTAAGCACATCGTCGTCAATATCATCAGCGTTAGCCAATTCGCGTAGAATTTTCTTCGCGCCGTCTTCGTCACCCAAGTCAACAAACACTTTGGCAAGCTCATATTGCGTACGCGCTTCATCGTAGCTAGAGGCAACATCTAAATCGCTCATCGCCTCGCTCATCTCTTCAATCGTGGGTTGGTCATCATCTTGAGAATCAGAGCCAATAGCACCACCATCAAAATCCAAGACGCTGTCTTCGTCTAATGGGTTCTCAGTCGGACGGGCTTCACTCGTCGCGTCGGCTTCGGCTTGAGCCTGCGTAAAGCTGTCATCATCAATATCGTAACTGATATTGTCCGCGTTCAGGGTTAGCTCTTCGTCTAGATCGTAAAGCAAGTCGTCCTCAGCTTCTGGTGCTTGCGCAGCAGCTTCGCTTTGAGCATTGAGTCTAGCGATCTCAGCGGCGCGTTCTTGCCCACCGTCTGAAGCAGGCGCTACATCCAAAGCATTCATCTCTACTTGATCAAGCTCGCTGTGCTCGTCACCCATGTCGAATCGTACGAGTCCTTGATCGCCTTCATCCTCAAGAGACGCCGGTTCTGACGCCGTTTCAAAAGGTTCTGGAGCGCGCGGAGCTGCTTGTTGCGCTGCTTGTTGCGCTGCTTGTTGCGGCATTGCGGCCGCAGCCGATGCTAGGCTGCTTCCGGCCTTCACAGTCGCATCATCGAAAAGCGGGTTATCTGGTGAAATCTCGCGCCCCATTGCCACCACATTGGCCCAATCAGAATCAGAAATCGTCTCACGTTGCGCGTAGATTTCTTCAGCCACACGCTCGAATCCGTGGGTGTTTTCATTCTTATGATAAAGAGCCAACAGTTTGTGCTTAATGTCTACTCTGGCGGGGTTACTCGCGATACCGTCTAGCAATACTTCTTCGGCCTGCTCATCGCGGCCGTAAGCAATATACACGTCTGCTTCAGCTATTGGATCAACCTCATCAGCCTGAACCACAGCATCTGTGTCGCTGTATACAGTCAAGAACGATGTTTCTTTATCTGCGCGGTTGTCCCCTTCATTGACGCTGCCATCGAGCTCCGGAGCTTGGCCCTCATCTTGAATTTGCGTAGTCGATGCAGTCTCGATTGAGAGCATGCTGATTTCAAACTCTTCGTCAGCCCTTCTTCTGCGGTATACCAGAAGACCTAAACCCGCGAGAAGTAAGCCGCCTACACCCGCTAGCACTGTCCCTAAGCCGGACTCTTGTACGCTCTCCCAAGTACTCGCGAGAAAACCTTGGCTACCCTTAACTTTAATAGTCCGTGGTTGATCGGCTTGAGTGTTGCTTGGGATTTCAGTAATACCGTCATCAATTTCCGTGATCACGCTATTGTCTTGTGAAGCCAAGTCATCGATGGCGTTTTCTTCATCGGTGAGCTCTAAAAGCTCGATTCCGTCAGTTTGATCCGCTAACTCTTCAAAACCGTCCACTGAGTCAGTCGTATCGGATAAGGCAAGATCGTCAAGCTCTCCCAATTCGTTTAGATCCTCAAACTCACTGTCGCTAGCCTCGTTCTGCTCGGCCAAAGTTGCTTCAAGATTTGCAAGATCAGCGTCTTCAACACCTAAAGACATTAGGCGATTCATGTCGGACAGTTGACGCTCTAAAATGGAGATGCGTTCCGTCAACTCCAAGTTTTCTTGGTTCGACGACGCAATAGTCGCCTCTAGCTGTGTAATCTGACTGCGTAGGGCAATAACCTCACCCGCCGAGGAATCAGATTGCGAGCTTGATACAAATGTTTCATTGTCACTGGCCGCACCTACACGAAACGC
>CAZOIG010000510.1:0-2101 GCA_964579235.1 uncultured Gammaproteobacteria bacterium | reverse complement strand
AGTGCTCGATGGGTTACAGACAATTCGACAGTTTTAGCACTCTTCAGTGGCACTAATTCATTTCTAGTCAATAGCGTCAATCCGAGTGGTTGGCCCAAGTTCTCGGCTGAAAAAAGAGGCGCGTCAGACTCGGAACAGTGTGATAAAAAGGTGGTAATGCAACATTCAGTGAAGAGTCCAGGCTCAATTAACAGCAGATTGCTGGTGTCGGCCAGCGTAGCGAAAAGCCTCAGGGCTGCCGTGGCATCGAGTTCGTAGTCCAGAATTTCGATTCTCATTCTATTAGACCAATGAAGTTCATCTCTAACCAATTGACTAATCCCTTTTGCTCCTCCCGAAGACAGGGTGAAGCAGTTTTCTACACCGATTTGCTGCAATTCTTCAATTATATGGCGCACAACGGGTTTCCCGGCTATCGACCAGCTCAGAGAACCGATTTGCTGCAATTCAGTGCAGTCTTTAACTCTGGTGGGGCCATCGAGAATGATTACCGTAGGAGGCGTAATGTTTAAGTTAGATTTTTCCATTTTGGGTCCCTATAACTAAGCGATATGCGATTTGTGGCTAGAACGCGCCTTTTGCTGATAATACCGCGGGTACAGTTTTCAATAAGATTCTGAGATCAGTCCAGAATGATTTTTCGCGGATATAGCGAAGATCCAATTCAACTTGTTGATCGAAAGGAATCGAAGATCTACCCATGACTTGCCAAAAGCAGGTGATGCCCGGCTTGCATTGCAGCCGGTATCGGTCTTCAGTCGTGTATTGAGCGGTTTCGCTGGGGAGAGAAGGGCGCGGGCCAACCAAACTCATATCTCCAACGAGCACATTCCACAGTTGTGGTAGTTCATCGATCGAAAGTTTTCGAATAACGCGACCAACTCTTGTAATGCGAGGGTCTTGTCGCATTTTGAAAATCACGCCCTCTTGCATCTCATTGAGTGCCTCGAGTCTTGATCGTCTAGCTTCGGCATCAGAGAACATCGATCGCAACTTATACATTCTGAATTCTTTGCCATTCTTTCCTACTCGAATTTGAGAGAACAGGCATGATCCAGGTGATTCGAGGCGAATTAGCAAAGCCGTTGTTATTAGAAGCGGGCTCAGTAGCGCGGCGGCACTACCTGCTAAAACAACGTCCATTACGCGCTTGGCCATGGCGTTAGAATAGTCTAATACGCGCCAAGCTAACACGCGCAGCCGCCCCATAGACCACTTAGCCTTGTTACTGCGTGGACGCCTATTTGCCTCAAGTAAGGCGCGCACTATAAACACGAGATTACCAATTAAATATCGTTGCGCTTTCGCCCGTGGCTCCATTGCTAGGCGCCAGACCCACTCTAGAGAAATAGCCCTGATCCAGGAAGGTGCTCTTGGTATCGCGCCACTGAAATAATCAAAGAGTCCTCCGACACCCAGCATGACAGGAATATTGATTTCTCCTTTGTGTTCAGCGATCCAGCCCTCCTGGCGGGGAGCGCCCATTGCAACAAGCAGAACGTCCGCTTTAGATTCGTTGATTTTTTCAAACACCGAAGCTGAGTTTTCTTTGTTCAAATATCCGTGATGATGACCTCGCACTGAGACTCCAGGGAATTCTGTCTTGATGTACTCCGCCACCTTGGCAGCGCGACCTGGACGGCCGCCAAGCAGGAAAATGGAGCGTCCCTTCGATGCAAGCTCATCGAGTAAGACAGGGAATAGGTCGGTGCCATTCACATTGTCAATCAACTCATGGCCTTGGAGCTTGGTGGCCCATCTCATGCCTACCCCATCCGAGTAAAGCACATCAAAAGTATTCAAGACACGACGATACTCGCGATCTGAATACGACTTGTTTATGCAGTCTGCATTTAAAAACGCCACACAAGTCTGTTTGCACTGCTGCGCGTTCCATACCAAGGAAGATGCGGCATCAGTTTTTCTGACGTTGCTAATATCAAACCCAAATACGTTGAGAGTTTGAGATGGGCGTGTTGCGGCTGTTTGGTTTGGATACATATCAAATTCCCCGTTAGTTCATAACTTAGAATGGATTATTTATCATTGTTATCATTAAAGTCAATCGTAAATTGATAATTATAAAAATTATTTATCTAAT
>CAZOIG010000509.1:0-5393 GCA_964579235.1 uncultured Gammaproteobacteria bacterium | reverse complement strand
CATTCGGCCAACGGCATCGAACGCGTCTGCATCTATTTTATAATCACTGATTGCGTGATCTTGAACAGCAACGCAAACAACATCGCCCAACACCAAATGCCCAGACAGTGTCTCACTGCCTAAATCAACAATTTGATTCAGCGTGCATTCAAAGCTAACCAGCGCATCGGCGATGCGCGGCGGTGTTACGAGTTCTGACGGCGCTTTAGGGATATCAGCAAACTCGAACTCGTCAACTTCAGGTGGCAGCTCCTGACAAGTTTTGTTCATCCGCTCAAGGTCATTAAAGCTAACGGTGTTCACGACAAATTCGCCCTGCTCTCGTATGTTTTGCAAGGTATCTTTGGCTGAAGCCGACGCGTTGTAGAGAGGATTAAAACAGAGTATCGGTGGATTCGCGCTTGCCACCGTAAAGAACGAAAATGGTGCCAGATTCACCAAACCCTTATTTGATACAGAAGAAACCCAAGCGATTGGGCGAGGGCTAACCCCTCCAATCAAGAGCTTGTACATTTGACTCGGGTCTAGGTCTTTTGGGAAGAAATTCATTTGCTTTAGTAAAATCTACTGGGCTAGACGTTAAGCGGTTTATCGTACTGCAGGGGCCTGCGCAAGAACCTCAGTCAGCAACTCGTTCGGTCTAGAGAAAAGTAATAGCTGGCCTTCGTCATCAAATACTTTGCACTGCCAACCGTTTGTTTCACACCAAGACTCGAGTTCTTTTGCACTGAAATTCTTATTCTCGGCACCAATAATCGAAAGCTTGGGCAGATCTTCTGGCAGGTCGCTCACTAACTTCGACCAATCATTCGCCCAATACGTCACATCGTGGACCAGTCGGTCGACAGACTGAAATGAATAACTGATCAGATTCTGAACTGCGCGATAGTAAAAAGGGTCGGCCTTAACTCGGTCTAAGTCATGTTTATGACCGTCGAAGAAAAAGTGCACCAAGCGTTGTTCGCCCTCTTTGCTTAACAAAAAATCATTGGCCGCAATTCTATGCGGTGCGTACAACAATGCTGGACTCAGTCTCGCAACAAAGAATGTTCTTCGCGTGCTTCGCGCCATTTTCATAACCTGCGACATACTCGACAAAGGATAACCAGTACCAATCTGAACTAAACCTGAGCATCGTTTTGATCCTAAAAGGCTCGCTAATGCCGCTGCATACAAACCGCCGCTGTCGCAGCCAACGACCTGCGCCTTCTCAATCGATAGATCCTTTAAAATCGCGTTGTAGTCGTGCGCAATATGGCTGGGGTCGTCGTCTATGCCGCGTTCCGAACTAAGTCCCGAGCCAGGTCGAAACGGTGAAATTACCCTCACGCTTTGACTCTTGGCGAGGTCGGCAACAAATTGACTCGGAACTGGATTAATCGTCGGGGTGATCAAAAATAGAGGTGTACCAGTTGGATCTCCATACTCACAGTATTCAACCAGCTTTTCGGAACTTAGCTTTAGGGTGCGCCTTACAAATGGTTCTTGCTCTGCTTCGGTTTCCACCTCGGGGCGATCAGCGCTTGCGTCGAGCTGAAACAACGTCGATAACATACGTATCAATCGCCGCTGGTTGTTAACACCCATTTTTTCCATCAATGATTTGATTTGGGTGCGAACCGTATGCACTGAGCGTCCCCTGCGCTCGGCGATAACGCCGCTTTCAAACCCCATGTATAGATCCTTCAACACCTCGATTTCAGCTGGGCTGAGGGCAAACATGCGACTCAACACAGCATCGTACTCAGCGGGCCATTGGGTTTCTAGACTCTTAACCAAATAAGTCTTTGGCAGTGGTTTTGCGGCATCCAGAGGCGTTAGCGCAAGCAAAAAGCGCTCGTTCCCTTTGGTACTGCTACCCCAGACTAACTGCATTCCCGGCTGGGCAAAATCGATTTCGGATATCGCCGCTTGCAATGCCTCAACATTTAAATCCATGGCGTCAAAAGCCGTAGAGCTTTGAATAATTTCTTGCTCTTTGCTCAGCTTTATAGAGCTGTCAACGTGGTCGCGCAACAGAGTCGGATCGTGCTTAACCATCTGTGCGCGATCTTGCAGCGCAACCTCTAGGCGAGCCAATTCCGCAGACATGCCCTCTGCTAATTGTTGGATGTGTTCTTGCGAACTGTCCTCGCCGTCTTCAAGAACCTTATCCCAAGCCTCAATCATAGGCTTGAAATCTGGGCTTTGAATTAATGCGGACCACATTGCCTCAATAAAGGCTTCACTGGTAGGTAACTTCATACTGCCGACCGACCTAAGGTAGATTTACTCTGAATCGTTGCGAACTAAATATCGCTTTTAGGAAATGAAGGGTCGCACGATCATGGTCCAAATGGAGTGACCATACAAAATGTCTACCGAGTGGTCTCGGTTCAAGCAAGCATCGAGCCGTATCATTGCAAAGTGAGCACCGCAGTAACACGGGGCTTAGCGTGGCGAGTTAAGTGATAGGTGAGTGTTTGTTTGTCATCACTCACAGAAACCGTCCAAACATTAGTCGCGGCCTCTGGGATGAGGTTTGCGGTGAATGCATCTGCGGGAAAAGACTGTTTAGATGCAGTTCCCCCAGCCATACTATCGCCGCCATATTCTGTTACTTCGTCGGGTGTTCCATCTTTGTGGCGATGGTCGTGCTTAAGGCGAACGCCTTGCTCGGTTTTGCTGAACACCCACGTGCGCGATGTGTCATCACCCACACGAAACGGCACGCGTATCTCTGCATCGGAGCAGGAACTGAATTCGGCGACCAATAGCTTGCCAGCGAAGCTGTCTTGACCGTTTTCCGGAAAAGTCATCTCGCCTTCGTAGCGAGAACCGCACAGCGAGGTAAGTTGATCGAAGTACGCGTGAGCTACTATTGGCTCTTCGGCGTTAAGTGAAGGCCCAACGCTCATAATGGAGAGAGCGATTAGGTAAATGGCTGACTTCGCAATTCGAAGCTTAAAGCTTTGACTGGTGGGGAACATCGCACACTCCTATTTACGCGCGATTAAGCGCTGAATTAACTGCTAGGAGTGTACGAAGGAATAGACTACACAACAAGTGTACGAATAAGCTTTAAAGGTTTAGAGCATTATCCTGACGCTTAGGCTCGCTCTCGCACATAAAGTACTCGAGCGAAAAATGCCAATACGCCGATTGAGCCAGTGCACAATACCAGCAGCAACCAAGGCGCTACGCGCAAGCCCAATGATTTAGCTTGCTCTGCAATAAAGTAGATGGCAATACCAATCGCTAACAAGAGATCAATCCAAACCTGATTACCCCAAAATGTTTCAGAGTGATTTGGCCAAAACCCTAGCGGACCCTCTTGCGCAATCGTAAACAGGCTAAACACCAGAAAAACAATACACAAAATGGCTGGGACTAGCCACGCGTTAGCTCCAAGTTTGAAGTTAGACGCAATAATCAGAACGAAAAAACCGATCAACAATGCGGCCGAAAAGAGTGGCCAGAATTGATAATAGTCCATGTGAAACCCTCGAATTTTGGTGTTAACTATTTAGCTACCCGGCTCAACACAAGGTCGGGTAGCCCATACGCACACCATAAGGAGCTTCGTGACTCGGTTCAATTACCTAAGAAGTAATAAAATCACTCTATCCCAATTCAAAGTATTTAGACACCGTGGGCTTTGTAATCTACGACCACTCGATAGCGTGGATCCCCTTCTTGATCCGTTTCGACCATGCTGCCTGCCTTATGCAGTAGGCGCTTGCAATCGGGGCTTAAACCAACCAAGTGCAATTCCTTGCCTCGTCGCATGTAGCGTTCAGCCAGAGCATCAATTGCCTCAAGCGCGGAGTGGTCCCAAACACGCGAATAACGAAAATCAATCGTCACACTATCTGGGTCTGTGCTTGGGTGAAACAAGTCCTTAAACCCTTCGATCGAAGCGAAAAATAATTGGCCGTGCAAAACGTAAGTTTTTTCAGTGCCTTCTTCATCAGCGTCATTAGCCTCTGCGTTGTTGTGCGTTTCCACATAAATTTGGCTGGCCGTTTGCCAAGCGAATACCAAGGAGGACACAATCACGCCAACAACGACCGCCATGGCGAGGTCGGTCATCACCGTTACGCCCGATACTAAAAAGATCACGAACGCGTCCGCACGCGGAATTCGGCGCATGATTCGAAAGGACGTCCATTCGAACGTAGCGATCACCACAACAAACATAACTCCAACTAATGCCGCAATCGGGATCATTTCGATCCATTGCGAGGCAAACAAGATAAAGCTCAGTAAGAACAACGGGGCTGCGATACCACTCAAACGTAAGCGCCCGCCCGATTTGATGTTGATCATGCTCTGCCCAATCATTGCGCACCCACCCATACCACCGAAAAAGCCAGTAGTGATGTTGGCAGCTCCTTGAGCCATACACTCTTGGGAGTTGTGACCACGGGTTTCCGTCATTTCGTCGATTAGTGTGAGAGTAAGCAGTGATTCAACCAAACCAATAAACGCCAAAATAAAGGCATAAGGCGCGATAATCATTAGCGTCTCAAGCGTAAACGGCACAGACGGAATGTTGAATACCGGTAAGCCACCTGAAATAGTTGCGAGGTCGGCAACCGTACGCGTATCGATGCCAAACGCAAACACCAATACCGAAACCACCAGAATCCCTGCCAATGGCGCTGGAAACTTCGTCGTCAGTTTTGGCATCAAGTAAATCACCAGCATAGTTAAGCCAATTAAGCCTCCCATGGTGTACAACGGCATGCCCTGCATCCATTGACTCGCACCGGTGATCGCATCCGCTACTTTAAACTGCTCTAGTTGCGCTAAGAAAATCACAATCGCCAAACCGTTAACAAAGCCCAACATCACTGGATAAGGCACCATTCGAATGTACTTGCCAAGACGAAAAGCCCCCGCCGTGAATTGAATGATCCCCATCAGCACAACCGTTGCGAAAAGGTACTGCACCCCATGGTCTGCGACCAAAGCCACCATAACCACCGCGAGCGCGCCTGTAGCGCCTGAGATCATCCCAGGGCGACCACCAAAAATGGCGGTGATCAAGCCCACGAAGAACGCGGCATAAAGCCCCACCAAGGGCTCGACACCGGCCACAAAGGCAAAGGCGACCGCCTCGGGGACAAGAGCGAGCGCCACGGTTAAACCAGAAAGTATTTCGGTGCGCGCTTGTGCTAAGGAAGGTAAATTCATGAAATCGATACGAGTTGCAACCAACAACCGTAGCAGTTGCTGGTCAAAATGCAGGAAAATAGCTAGCCGGACTATGTTGAAAAAACGTTGTAAAACCGTTGTAAAAACGCAGCACTCGCCTTGAGTACTCGCACACAGTGTCTACTAATCAAACGAAGCGGCGGATGGTACAGACAAGCATTGCTGGTGTCGAATAAAAGATGGCGCTTTTAAGC